>NCDQ01000063.1 GCA_002280275.1 Caulobacter vibrioides
AGGACGCCTCGACCACCCAGACCTTCACCTGGGACGAGGGCCTGTGGTCGTGGCCGGAAGGCTACGCCAAGCTGGACAAGCCCAAGTACGACGTCGTGGTCATCGACTATGGCGTCAAGCGCAACATCCTGCGCGCCCTGGCCCATGTCGGCGCCCGCGCCACGGTGGTGCCGGCCTCGACCTCGGCTGAGGACATCCTGGCTCGCAACCCCGACGGCGTGATGCTGAGCAACGGCCCGGGCGACCCGGCCGCCACCGGCCAGTACGCCGTGCCCGAAATCCAGAAGCTGGTCGCCAGCGGCAAGCCGGTGTTCGGCATCTGCCTGGGCCACCAGATGCTGGCCCTGGCGCTCGGCGCCAAGACCGTGAAGATGGAACAGGGCCACCATGGCGCCAACCACCCGGTCAAGGACCTGACCACCGGCAAGGTCGAGATCGTCTCGATGAACCACGGCTTCACGGTGGACACCGCCTCCCTGCCCGCCCCGGTGCAGGAGACCCACGTCTCGCTGTTCGACGGCACCAACGCCGGCATCGCCCTGGAAGGCAAGCCGGTGTTCTCGGTCCAGCACCACCCCGAAGCCTCGCCGGGTCCGACGGACAGCCTGTATCTGTTCGAGCGGTTTGCGGGCCTGATGGACGCGGCGAAGGCTTAAGAGACGCCTCGAGACAACAATTCCTCGTCATCCCGGCCGGAGCGCAGCGGAGAGCCGGGACCCAGGGGCCAGCGACAGTGCGGTTGCCCCTGGGTCCCGGGTCGGCTTCGCCGCCCGGGATGACGAGGGTGATTGCTTAGAACATCAACCTAAAGTTACACAAACGAATGGCCCACCAGTCATTCGTCTATATCCTCGCCAGCGGACGGAACGGCACGCTCTACATCGGCGTGACAGCGGATCTGTCCCGCCGGGTCTGGCAGCATCGCGAAGGGCGACAGGGCTTCACCGCCAAGTACGGCGTAACCAAGCTGGTCTGGTACCGAGAATTCGCGGAGATCGACCAGGCCATACTCTTCGAGAAGCGCATCAAGCGCTGGCGACGGGCCTGGAGGCTCGAACTGATCGAGCAAGAAAATCCTCAGTGGCTCGACCTCTACGAAACCTGGAACTGCTGATACTCGCGTTATCAGGAAGGGTTTTGACCTCCCCTACGTCACCCGCGCCTATCCTTTGGAAAAGGGAGGACGCGGGGATGATCGACGACACCGACTTCACCGGCGAACGGGTGCTGGTCGTCGGCGGGTCCAGCGGGATCGGCAACGGGATCGCGCACGCGTTCAAGGCGCGCGGGGCCGAAGTCGCCGTCTGGGGCACGCGGGCCAGCGCTGCCGACTATGACCCCGCCGAGGGTTCGGATCTCTCCGGCCTGTCCTACGCCCAGGTCGATGTCGGCGATCCCGACGCCGTTGAGGCCGCCCCTGCGCCCTTCGAGACGCTGGACGTCCTGGTCCTCTGTCAGGGCACCGTCGTCTACAAGCGCGGCGAGTTCGAGCGGCCCGGCTGGGACCGGGTGATGGCCGTCAACCTCGACAGCCTGATGGCCTGCGCCCGCCGCTTCAAACCGGCCCTGACGCAAAGCCAGGGCAGCGTCATCATTGTCAGCTCGATCTCGGGCCTCTCGGCCAATATCGGCAATCCGGCCTATGCGGCGTCCAAGGCCGGCGCCATCAGCCTGACCAAGACCCTGGGCCAGGCCTGGGCGCCCGAGGGGGTGCGGGTCAACGGCCTGGCGCCGGGCCTGGTCGAGACCAAGCTGACCAAGGTCACCACACAGAGCCCTGAGCGTCTGGCCGGCGCCCTGGCCGCCATCCCGCAGCGCCGGATGGGCACGCCCGCCGACATGGCCGGGGCGGCGCTGTTCCTGGCCTCGCCGCTGGCGTCCTACGTCACCGGCCACACGCTGGTGGTCGACGGCGGCCTGTCGCTTTGAGGGGAGAAGAACTCATAATGTCGCCGATACACGCCCCAACGCGTGTCATCCCGGAAGCCTCGCAGAGGCTATCCGGGACCCAGGGGCCGGCGCACTGCGGTCGCCCCTGGGTCCCGGCTCTACCCCCGGCTTTCGCCGGGGTTCGGCCGGGATGACACGGAAAATGACCGTCGACGGAGCGTGTCCCAGCCTTTTCGGAGCAATCTCATGAAAGCCCTGCGCTACCACGGCGCCCGTGACGTCCGCTACGAGAGCATGGACGATCCGACGCCCCAGTCGGACCGCGACGCGATCGTCAAGGTCACCGCCTGCTCGATCTGCGGCTCGGACCTGCACATTTATCACGGCCATGGCTTCTCGGAGGACCTAGGGTTCTGCGTCGGTCACGAGGCGGTCGGCGAGGTGGTCGAGGTCGGGCGCGGGGTCCAGCGGCTGAAGGTCGGCGACAAGGTGATGCTGCCGGCCGCCGTGGGCTGCGGGCGCTGCCGCTCGTGCCTGTCGGGCGTGATCCAGACCTGCGAGAACGGCCAGGGCGCCTGCTATGGCCTGTCGGCGCGGCTGCAGGGCTCGCAGGCCGAGGCCGTGCGCGTGCCGGCCGCCGACATGAACGCCGTGCCGGTGCCCGACGGGGTCTCGATGGACCAGGCGCTGATGATGACCGACGCCCTGGCCACAGCCTGGTTCGGGGCCCGCAACGCCGAGGTGCGGCCGGGCTCAAGCGTGGCGGTGATCGGGCTTGGCCCCATCGGGCTGATGGCGGTGGAGAGCGCCTATGTCATGGGCGCGCACGTCGTCTACGCCGTCGATCCCCTGCCCGCCCGCCGGGCGTTGGCCGAGGAGGCTGGCGCGATCGCCCTGCATCCCGACGAGGCGCTGGCGCGGGTGCGCGAGGACACCAAGGGACGCGGCCTCGATGGCGTGATCGAGGCGGTCGGCGGCGAGGCCACGGTCGACGCCGCCCTGCGCCTAGTGCGGCCGCGCGGCGTGGTCTCGGTGATCGGCGTGCAGCAGGCCAAGCGCTTTGCCTTCCCGCTGGAGCGCGCCTTCGGGGCGGGCCTGACCTTCCGGGTGGGGACCTGCTCAGTGCCTGAGGAGTTGCCGGCGCTGTTTCCGCTGGTGCGCTCGGGCCGCCTGCGGCCCGAGAAATATATCAGCCACCGGATGCCGCTCAGCGACGGGGCCGAAGCCTATCGCCTGTTCGAGAGCCGCGAGGCCGGCGCGCTGAAGATGGTGCTGACGCCGGAGTGAGGCCTGTTCCCTCTCCCCTTGCGGGAGAGGGTGGCCCAAAGGGCCGGGTGAGGGGGCGCACCGCGCCGTCCGGACAGGTCTTTCAACCCCTCATCCGTCGGCTTCGCCGACACCTTCTCCCGCAAGGGGAGAAGGGGGAACGGCGCAGGCTTCGAGGATCAGCCCCAGGACGCGGTCGGGGTTGTTGAGTTCGTCGTTCTTGAACCTCAGCACACGGAAGCCCTGCCCGGCCAGCCAAGCGTCCCGTTGCGCGTCACGCGCCTCATCGTGATACGGCCCGTCGGCTTCGATGATCAGCCGATGGCGCAGGCAGGCGAAGTCGACGACATAGCGGCCGATGGGCAGTTGCCGGCGGAACTTGAGACCATCGAGGCGACGGTCTCGCAACAGCCGCCAGAGCACCCGCTCCATCGCGGGCGCGTCACGACGCAGACGTCGCGCGAAGTCGAGTTGTCGAGATCGCTCCGCCACAAGCGGAACAATACAGGAACGTTCTCAACTTGAAAAGTGGGGGCCGCCTCCCGCAAGACTAGGGGGCAAAGCGGGAGGCGGCGACCGGACGCCCGCTGCAATGGGGGGCGCGTGCAGGCGTCCGGCGGGCGGAGCCCATCGCCCGGACACATGTCCGGAAGGGATGGACGGGCTCGAACCCGATCTCGTTGGTCTTGACGCTCAGACCTTCATGTCGAGCAGAGCGCCGGTCATCTTATCGGCCGTGCGGGCGACCGCCGCATTGGCCTTGAAATCGGTGGACGCGCCGATCTGCTCGACCCGCTCCTTGACGTAGTCGACGTCGCGGGGCTGGGCGTTCTTCTCGGCCTGCTGCTCGCCGGCGGCCACGCGCTGGGCGCTGGCGCTGAGCCGGTCGGCGGCGGCGAGCATCCCCGAGGCGGCGATGGATAGGGCCTGCATGGACATTGTCCTCTCTGCTTAGCGAGGGTTATCCGGCCGGTTGGGTTAAGCCCCCGCGAGGAGAGATGGTAAAATTCACGCCTCGGTGATGTTTTTTGCCACGCGTTAACACTCTCGGGTCCGGTCGCGGGGGTTTGGGCCGGTCGAATCTACCGCCGACCTGAAGCCCAGCGATCATTGCGTGCCAGGGTCGCCGCACGGGCGGAAGCGCCTGGCGAGAACGCTGGTCTTCACGCCAAAACCTGCCCAAGATTACAAAACGTTCAGACTCCCCCGTCTCGACAAGCTGTCACAGGCTCGACATGGTTCGCCGCCGTCGCGGGCTTGGGGGTCCGCGCCGCGGGGGAATGGGGCGAGTTCGCCGCCGGAACCAATCATAATTTTGGCTACACGCCCGAGGAGCGTCCTAAGTCATGTCGTTTATCCGTCGCGCCGCGCTCGCCAGCGCCGCCCTGCTCATGGTCGCGCAACCGGTCCTGGCCCAGACGCCGGCCAAGCCGGCCGCCGTCCAGAAAGCAGCTCCGAAAGCGGCCCCGAAGGCGATCAAGAAGGCCGCGCCGGTTTCGGATTTCGCGCCGTCGGCGGACATCATCAAGACCCACATGGCCTTCCTGGCCGACGACCTGCTGGAAGGCCGCGAAGCCGGCACCCGCGGTTACGACATCGCCGCCAACTATGTGGCTGCGCAATACGCCTTGCTGGGCGTCAAGCCGGCCGCCGGCAACGGCGGCTACCTGCAACGCGTGCCGCTGATCTCGTTCCGCCCCGCCGGCGAGGGCGCCATGACGGTCACCGGCGCTGATGGTCAGAGCGTCGCCCTGACCTTCGGCGAAGACTTCCTGCCCACGCCCCAGGCCCAGGCCGCTGACCTGACGGTGGAAGCCCCGGTGGTTTTTGTCGGCTACGGCGTGGTCGACCCCACCCGCAACCGCGACGACTACGCCGGCCTGGACGTGAAGGGTAAGATCGTCGTCATGCTGAACGGCGCCCCGGCCTCGATCCAGACCGAAGAACGCGCTCACCTGAGCAGCCCCAACACCAAGCGCACCGAGGCTGAAAAACGCGGCGCCATCGGCGTCATCACCCTCTCGACCGCCAGCGGCGAGAAGCGTCGTCCGTTCAAGGCGGGCGTGGCCGGCATGAAGGCCTGGCGCGTGGTGTGGCGCAACGCCCAGGACGTCGGCTCGATCCGCGCGCCGGGCGCCCCGGCGCTGGCCTCGCTGAGCCAGGCCGGCGCGGCCAAGCTGTTCGCCGGCGCGGCCGGCTCGCTGGACGCCGCCATGGCCGAGGCCGAGAAGCCGGAAGGCATGGTCAAGGGCTTCGCCCTGGCCACCAAGGTCAAGATCGAGCTGAAGACCGAGATCCAGAAGAGCGAAAGCAGCAACGTCGTCGGCGTGATCGAGGGTTCGGACCCGACCCTGAAGGCTCAGACGATCATCCTGTCGGCGCACCTGGACCACATCGGGATCAAGCCGAACGCCAAGCCCGGCGAGGACGCCATCAACAACGGCGCCCTGGACAACGCCTCGGGCATCGCCACCCTGCTGGAGGTCGCGCGCGGCTTCAAGAACAGCAAGATCCGCCCCAAGCGCTCGATCGTGCTGCTGGCGGTGACCGCCGAGGAAAAGGGCCTGGTCGGCTCGGACTACTTCGCCAACAACCCGACCGTGAAGAAGGCCGACATCGCGGCCAATGTGAACCTGGACATGCCGGTCCTGCTGTACCCGTTCAGCGACGTGATCGCCTTCGGGTCGGACCGCTCGACCATCGGCGACGTCGTCAAGCGCGCCGCTGGCCGCGTGGGCATCGGCGTGTCGCCCGACCCGCTGCCGGAAGAAGGCCTGTTCACCCGCTCGGACCACTACCGCTTCGTCGAACAGGGCGTGCCGTCGGTGTTCCTGATGACCGGCTTCCAGAACGGCGGCGAGAAGGGCTTCACGACGTTCCTGAAGACCAACTATCACAAGCCGGCCGACGATCTGAACCAGCCGATCGACTACCAGGCGGCCGCGCGCTTTGCGCTGGTCAACTACGAGATCGCTCGCGAGCTGGCCAACACCCCGGCCCGCCCGGTGTGGAAGAAGGGCGACTTCTTCGGCGGCGCCTTCGCCCCGGCCGGTCACCCGTCGGCGGCGAAGTAAGTCCCTTCCCGATCTCCCGGGCGTTCGCCGGGAAAATCGGATGAGAGTGATTGACCCGGAGGGCGGCGGAAGAGATTCTGCCGCCCTCTCTTTTTCGTGAACCGGATACCGCACGCGTGACCGCCCGCACTGGCGCCTACCTGAAGATCGGCGTGATCGCGCCGGCCCTGATGGTGGCCGACGTCTGGCTGGCCCAGCAGCTGTTTCCCGGCTTCGACGCGGGCGCGCAGTTCATCAGCGAGCTGGGCGGGCCCGAGGCGCCGATGCCCGAGATCTTCAACTACGGCATGGTGATCGCCGGGATCGCGGGCCTGTTCGCCGGCGCGGGCTTCACCCATGCGCTGGAGCACGCCGGCGGGCGGCGGGTCGTCTCGGCCTTCGCGGGCCTGTTCGTGGCGCTGACGGGCCTGGGCGCCATCTTCGCAGGGATCTTCCACTGGCCCGATCCCATGCACCGCGCCTGCGGCGTGGGCTTGGGGATCCAGTTCGCGCCGCTGTTCGCCGCCTGGGCCCTGTGGGGCAAGCCCGAGTACCGGCGTCTGGCGCACTTTTCCCTGGGCTGGTTCTTGGGCCTGCTGCTGGTCTTCGCCCTGCTGACCGGGGTCTGGAACGTCCGCACCGGCCACGACGTCGGCTACTGGCAGCGCGGCCACGCGTTCCTGGGCCTGCTGTGGCTGGGCATCGCCGCCTGGACCCTTGAGAAAGGCTGGCGCAGCGCCGTCATGGCCGAGATCGAGACCGCCTCAGCCTAGGCGGCCGCCCCTTAAGCGGCGCGCCTCGCTACGCCGCGCCCCAGCCGGAACCGTCCGACCAGTATCATCAGCCGCGCGCCCTGCCCCGCCAAAGCCTCGTCGGCCGTGCGGGCCTTTTCGACCATGGTCAGGTTCTCCTGCGTGAAGCGCTCGATCTCGGCGACCTCGGCGTTGACCGAGGTGAGGTCGCGGGCCTGGTCGCGCAGAGACCCGGCGATGCGGTTGGCGGCGGCGTCGATACCGATGATCCGGCCGGCCACGCCGTTGAGCGCCTGTCCGGTGCGCTCGACCAGGGTCACCCCGGCCTCGACGCTGGCCCCGGACTCGCCGATCAGACCCTTGATCTGGCGCGCGGAGTCGGCCGAGCGCTGGGCCAGGGCCCGGACCTCTTGAGCCACCACCGCAAAGCCGAGCCCGGCCTCCCCCGCCCGCGCGGCCTCGACGCCGGCGTTCAGGGCCAGAAGGTTGGTCTGGAAGGCGATCTCGTCGATCAGGCCCACGATGTCGCCGATGCGGCGCGACGAGGCGTCGATCTGGCCCATGGTCTGGGCGGCCTCGCCCACGATAGCGCCGCCCTGGTCGGCTTCGCCTCGCGCCGAAGCGACCAGGCGACGGGTCTCGTCGGCGTCGGCGGCCGCGCCGCCCATCGCCCCGGTGACGGCGTCCAGCGACCCGGCGGCCCGCTGCAGCCCCTGAGCCTGGCGCTCGGTGCGACGCGCCAGCTCGCCCGAGGCGGTCGACAGGGTGTCGGCGGCGGAGCCGATGGCGTCGGCCACCTCAGCGATCTCGCTAATCGCCTGCTCCAGGCTGGCGACGGCGGTGTTGAAGTCCTGACGCAACGGCTCATAGACCGGCGCGAACGGCCCCGCGATGCGGCGTGACAGGTCGCCCGCCGCCACAGCCGCCAGGGCCTCGCCCACCTGGCTGACCACGTCGGTCTGCTCGTCGATCGACAAGGTCAGCGCAGCGGCGCGGTCGCGATCGGCGTCGGCCGCGCGGCGCAGAGCGTCCTGCTCGTCGCGCAGCGCCTGGGCTCGCGCCAGCTCGACGCGCAGGGTCTCCAGCGCCCGCGCGATCGAGCCGATCTCGTCGGCGCGCCCGGTCTCGGCGACCGGGCGATCGTAGCGCTGCTCGGCCAAGCCTTTCACCGTCTCGCGCAGAGCCAAGAGCGGGCGAGCGATCACGGCGCGGGAGGTCAGAGCCAGAACGCCCAGGGCGGCCGCCAGCAGCACCAGGCCGCCGATCGCCAGGCCCAGCGCCAAGCGGCGGGCGGGCGCCAGCAGCGCCGCCTCGCTGACATCGACGACCATGGCCCAGGTCGCGCCCGAGGCCAGTCGCACCGGCGCGACCAGGCGCTGGGCCTTCTGGCCGTTGATCGTCACGCCCGAGATCATGGCGGGCTTGCCGTCGGTCATCGCCTGGCGGATCACGTCCAGACCCGCGTCGGCGTAAGGCTTCATGCGCAGCGCCGCCTCGGGATGCGACACCCACAGGCCGCCCGGCGAGACCAGCATGGCGCGGCCGTCGTTGAAGGGCTTCAGCGCGTTCAGCCGCGCGGCGATGTCATCCAGGGCCAGGTCCGCGCCCATCACGCCGATCACCCGCCCACCGGCCATGACCGGATAGGTGATCGAGGTCATCAGGACCTGCTTCTGGCCGCCGCCGTCAGCGACGTTGTCGGAATAGGGCTCCATCACCGCCGGACGGCCGCTGTTGAAGCTGGTCTTGTAGAAGTCCTCGCCGAACTCGCCGTCCTCGCCGCCCGAGATCGCCAGACCCTGGCCCTCGCGCACCCAATAGCCGATGAACCGGCCGCTGGCGGTCGAGCCCAGTTCGGTCCTGCCGGCGAAGGCGGCGTCGTCGCCCAGCACGTTCGGCTCGAACATCAGCCAGCCGCCCTTCAGCTGAGCCATATAGACGGCGCGGTCCCGCTGGCCGGCCTCATAGCTGGCCGCGAACAACGCCGCCGAGGACCGCACCACCGCGTCGGCGGCGTCCAGGTCGGTCTTGACGCCCTGGGCGCTCTCGCCGGTCATGCTGGCGGCGTAGCGCTCGGCCAGATCCCGCACCGCGACATTGCTGCTCCAGGTGATCAGCAGCGAGGCCGCCACCAGCAGCACACCCAGGGCCCCGCCCCCCGCCGCCATCAACTTGCCCGCCAGAGACAACCGCTTGAACGCTCCGGTCATCCTTACGCCCCCAACTCTACTGGAGCGTGAGAAGACATGGTAAATCTTGCTGAAACTTGAACAACGGACCATCGTTGGCGGGCGCAACGAAAAAGGTCCAGATCTAGATGATCGTCGTTCACCATCTTAACAATTCCCGCAGCCAGCGAGTCCTTTGGCTGCTCGAGGAACTGGGCCTGCCCTACGAGATCAAGCGCTATCAGCGCGACGCCAAGACCATGCTGGCGCCGCCCGAACTGCGGGCGATTCACCCTCTGGGCAAGTCGCCGGTGATCACCGACGGCGACACGGTGCTGGCCGAGACCGGCGCCATCGTCGAGTACATCATCGCCATGTACGGCGGGGGCCGTCTGACGCCGACGCCGGGCACGCCCGAGCGCCTGCGCTACACCTACTGGCTGCACTACGCCGAGGGCTCGGCCATGCCGCCGCTGTTGATGAAGCTGGTGTTCACCGCCCTGCCCGCCCGTGCGCCCGGGCTGATGAAGGGCCTGGTCAAATCGATCGCCGCCCGCGCCCAGAAGGGTTTCGTCGATCCCCAACTCAAGGCCCACATCGACTATTGGGAGGCGGAGCTGGCCAAAGCGACCTGGTTCGCCGGCGCGGAGCTGACCGGGGCCGACATCATGATGAGCTTCCCGCTGGAAGCCGCCGCCCAGCGCGCCGGGGCGGCCGATCGCCCCCGGATCAAGGCGTTCCTGGACCGCATCCACGCTCGCCCGGCCTATCAGCGGGCTCTCGAGCGCGGCGGCCCCTACGACTACGCCTGAGCGCCTGCTGCCAGAAAACGACATGGATCGACGTTAGTCTCGGCCTTGGCATAAGGAGGAACGCCATGAAGATCGTCACCAGCCTCAGCTTCCAGGGCCAATGTCGTGAGGCCTTTGAGTTCTACGCCAAGGTCCTGGGCGGCCAGATCACGGCCGCCTATCCGTTCGGCGAAGGTCCGCCCGACGGCCCGCCGATGGACCCCAAGTACAAGGACTGGCTGATGCACGCCTGGCTGGACGTGGGCGACCAGTCGATCATGGGCGCGGACATGCCGCCCGAATTCGCCCCCAACATCGACAAGCCCAAGAACGGCTTCGACGTCACCTTCCACACCGATGATCCGGTCGAAGCCCGCCGCGTGTTCGACGCCCTGTCGGAAGGCGGCCAGATCGGCATGCCCTTCGCCGAGACCTTCTGGTCCAAGGGCTATGGCAGTTTCACCGACAAGTTCGGGATCCCGTGGATGATCAACACCCTTTCCAACGAGGGCTGAGGCGAGGCGGCGCGAGGTCGGCGTCGGGACCTGTCGTGTTTGGATGGCCACCTCCAAAGCAAAGGCTGTTTTGGCGTTGCGTGTTGATGGCCTTGCGGGAACCGCCCTCGCCCTTCGACAAGCTCAGGGTTAGGACGACTGCTGACCTCGGTTCGCGCAAAATCCTCATCCTGAGCTAGTCGAAGGACGAGGATTTCCATCCCAATCCGAGCCCCGTCTTGACCTTGATCAAGACGGGGCTCGCGACGTGCGACGAAGCGCCGCCATTGACGGAAATTAACCGTCTAACAAGGGTCATCGGCGCAGTTATCCACAAGGACTGTGCGATTAATCCGCCGGTCCAGTGGAGATCGCGCCTGTGAACACGCCAGCCCCAACGACCCGCCGCATCGCCGCGGTCGTTGGCCCGCTCGCCTTCTCAACCCTAGGCGTTGTTTTGAGCCTGTTCGCGGCCGTCGCCGTCAACGCCCAGCCGCGTACGCCCGGCCGCGTGGCGGCGGTGTTCCCCCCCTGGTGGGACGCCGCGCGCATTTTCGGCGCGGCGGGGAGCGCGGGCGAGATCTCCGGCGCCGGCGGCGCCGCCTTCATCGTCATTCTGCGCGGCGACCCCGCCACGCTGAACCAGCGCGCCCGCACCGCCGGCGCGCTGCTGTTGCTTGATCCCGCCCTCGCCGGCGCTTGCGCGCCTGCGGCCCCGGAGCCTGCCACGTCATGAACATCACCTTTTCCAGCCTCGACACCCAACGTCAGGTCGGCGGCAAGCTGATCATCGCCCTGGCCTGGTTGATGATCCCGATCGTCGTGGGCGCACGCCTGGCCGTGCAGGAGCCGATCCTGGGCGTAGCCGTGGCCGCGGTGCTGGTGGCGACGGGCGCGACCCTGGCCTGGAAGTTCGGCGGTCAGGGTTCGGGCGGACGCGCCATGGTCGGCGTGGCGCTGATGGCCCAGGTTTCCCTGCTGGTCGCCGCCCAGGGCGGTCACGCCTGGCAGGTCGACATGCACATGGCCTATTTCGCAGCCCTGGCTCTGCTGGTCGTCTATTGCGACTGGGTGGTCATCGCCGCCGCCGCGGCCACGGTGGCTGTGCATCACCTGGGCCTGTCGTATCTGGCGCCCAACCTGGTGTTCCCCGGCTCGGCCAATCTGGGCCGCGTCATTGTCCACGCCGTGATCCTGATCATCGAGGCCGGCGCCCTGATCGCTGTCACCGCCAGCGTCAACAGCATGTTCGCGATCGCTTCGACGGCGCGCGCCAAGGCCGAGGACGCCGTCGGCGAAGCCCGCGCCGCCAACGACGCCGCCGAGGACGCTCGCCGCGCGCAGGAAGAGATCCGCGCCCGCACCGCCGCCGCGCGCGAGCGCGAGGAAGCCCAGCGCGATGACGCCATCGCCGCCCTGGGTCAGGGCCTGTCGCATCTGGCGCGCGGCGACCTGACCCTGCGCCTGACAGACGGCTTCGCCGAGGCCTATGAGCCGCTGCGGAGCGACTTCAACACCGCGGCCGGCAAGCTGGCCGACGCGCTTTCGGTGATCGAGCAGCGCGTCAGCGGCGTGCGCGCCGGCGCCGACCAGATCGCCGACGCCACGATCAACCTGTCGCGCCGCACCGAGCGCCAGGCCGCCAGCCTGGAAGAGACCGCCGCGGCGATGGACGAGATCACCGCCACGGTGGGCCAGACCGCGAGCGGCGCCAACAAGGCAGCCGACGTGGTCAGCCGCGCCCGCGACGACGCCCGCCGCTCGGGCGAGGTGGTCGAGCAGGCCGTCTCAGCCATGACCGTCATCGAGGAGTCCTCGCAGTCGATCAGCCAGATCATCAGCGTGATCGATGAGATCGCCTTCCAGACCAACCTCTTGGCCCTCAACGCCGGTGTCGAGGCCGCCCGCGCGGGCGAAGCTGGCCGAGGCTTCGCCGTCGTCGCCCAGGAAGTCCGCGCCCTGGCCCAACGCTCGGCGGAAGCCGCCAAGGAGATCCGCGCTCTGATCTCGAACTCGACCCAGCAGGTCGAGGCCGGCGTCGAGCTGGTGGGCCGCACCGGCGAGGCGCTGGACCGGATCGTCGCCCAGATCGCCGAGATCGACGGCCTGGTTCGCACCATCGCCGCCTCGGCCCAGGAACAGGCCAACGGCCTGGCCCAGATCAACGGCGCGGTGAACCAGATGGATCAGGTGCTGCAGGAGAACGCCGGCATGGTCGAAGAGACCTCGGCCGCCACCCAGACCTTGAACACCGATGCGGCCCAACTGGCCGAGCTGGTGCGCCAGTTCGACCTGCCCCGGGGCCATGTCGAGCCGTCCTCGCGGCGGGTGGCCTGAGGTCAGGCAGGGCGACGGCGCGCCCCCCGGCGCCGAACGCCAGAGCTTGGCCCCCTTGCTTTAGCGGAATCGGGCGCCTATCCTTCCAGCCCCTGGTTGCGCGCGCCCGCGACTGGAAGATTCTCCTCCCAAGGCGTCCGAGCTAAAATCCGCAATGGAAAAAGTGCCGATGACCGTCGCGGGGTATCAGACCCTCGACGAAGAACTGAAGCGTTTGAAGACCATCGAACGACCGGCCGTGATCGCCGCGATCGCCGAAGCGCGCTCGCATGGCGACCTGTCGGAAAACGCCGAGTACCATGCCGCCAAGGAGCGTCAGGGCTGGATCGAGGGTCAGATCGCCGAGATCGAGGACAAGATCGCCCGCGCCCAGGTCATCGACGTGTCCAAGCTGTCGGGCAAGCAGGTGAAGTTCGGCGCCACGGTCTCGGTGGTCGATGAGGACACCGAGGAAGAGGCGCGCTACCAGATCGTGGGTGACCACGAGGCCGACGTGAAGTCGGGCCGCATCTCGCTGTCCTCGCCGCTGTCGCGCGCGATGATCGGCAAGGAAGTCGGCGAGGTGGTCGAGGTCAACACGCCCGGCGGCGTCAAGGCCTATGAGATCCTCAAGGTGGAGTGGCTGTAAGGCGGCCCTCCGCCTCAGCAACGCCACAAGTTGGGTTCAATGGAACGAGGCCGCTAGCTTAGCGGCCTTGTTTCGTTTGCCGCCTGCCCGCCTGGTGTTTTCGGGATCCATGACTTGACCACGGCCAGACCCGCTCCATCGAAGACCTCGCCGCTGAAGGTATGGGCGGTGTCGGACGGTCGCGCGGGCATCGAGGCCCAGGTCGTGGGGCTGTCCGAGGCGCTGTCGCGCCTCGTGCCCTGCGCGGTCACGGTCAAGCGGGTCGGCTGGCAGGGAAACATCGGCCGCCTGCCCTGGTGGCTGAACCTCTTGCCCAAGCGCTGGCTGACCCCGGAAAGCGGCCTTCCCGCCAGCCGCAACCCCGATGACTGGCCCGACCTGTGGATCGCCGCTGGCCGCGCCACCCTGCCCCTGTCGATCCGCGCCAAGCGCTGGTCGGGCGGCAAGAGCTTCGTGGTCCAGATCCAGGACCCGCGCGTGCCACCGCACATGTTCGACCTGGTGATCCCGCCCAAGCACGACCGCATGTCGGGCGACAACATCTTCCCGATCACCGGCTCGCCGCACCGGGTGACCCCTCAGCGCCTGGCCGCCGAGTATGAGGCCTTCCAGGACCTGATCGATCCCCTGCCCCGGCCGCGCGTGGCGGTGCTGGTGGGTGGCAAGTCCAAGGCCTTCGACCTTTCCAGCGAGCGCGCGGCCCAGATCGCCCATTCGATCCAGATCCCGTTGGAGCAGGACGGCGGCAGCCTCTTGATGACCTTCTCGCGCCGCACGCCCGAGACGGCCCGCGCCCTGATGACCGCCCGCCTGCGCCACCTGCCCGGCATGGTCTGGAACGGCGAGGGTCCCAATCCGTACTTCGCCTTCCTGGCGGCGGCCGACTACGTCCTCGTCACCGAGGACTCGACCAACATGGCCACCGAGGCGGCTTCGACCGGCAAGCCGGTGTTCGTGCTGAAGATGGACGGCTCCAGCCTGAAGTTCCGCATGTTCCACGAGGAGCTGGAACGCCAGGGCGCGGCCCGCCCCTATGGCGGCGCCTTCCACGGCTGGACCTACGACCCCGTCAACGAAACCGACCGCGCCGCGCGCGAGGTGCTGGCCAGGATCGGCGTGGAGATTCCGCAGGCGGCGGCTGAGCCCGAGCCGCCCCCGGTGGCGAGCGCCAAGACAAAGGCGAAGCCCAGGACGCGCCCCGGCGAGGCGACCAAGGCCTTGAAAGACGCCGCCGCCCCGAAGCCGCGGAAGCCTCGGACGGTCAAGGCCAAGCCCTGATGTCCGCAGCGCCGGCGCGATAGCCCCTCACCCGCCCCCGAAGATGAAGTCGGCCTTGTAGTAGCCCTTGGCCGGATCGAGGATGTCGATGGCGAACGGGGCGGAGCCGTCGGCAAGGTCGGTCAGCCAGGCGGCGTTGGACCGGGCCATGACCCCAAGATCGGCCTTCTCGGCTTCGGCCAGCAGCCAGCCGACCATGGCCGCCTTGGTTCCGATCCCGTTGGCGCCGTCGCCGCCATAGCTGGCGAAATAGTCGACGCGGCTGTCGATCAGGGCATGGACCTTGGCGTCGCTGGGCGTACCGCCGAAGATCGCCGCATAGGCCTTGCGGGTGGCCTCGAACAGCGACAGCGTCCCGTACTCGGCGGTGAACTTGGCGGCGCCCTCGCCGATCTTGCCCAGATTGACCGCGAAGTTGATGTAGCGGTTCTCCAGATTGAACGACTGGTAGTAGGCGCTGTTGAGGTTGTTGCCGTTCGGCCCCGTCGGCGAGACCAGATAGTCCACCCCCGCCAGGCTCGGAATCTTGCCGGTGAAAAACTGGTAGGCCAAGGTTGCTACGGAGGTGGACGATCCCGCCACCTGGACAATGTCGCCCAGCGCCTGGGTGGCGGTCAGTTGACCGCCCAGCACCTTAACAGCGGTGGCGGTTAGAGAGCTGGCGTCAGCGCCCGCCGGGGTTTTCCGCAGGATGCTTTCAAACGACGCTTTCAGCGCCGCCTCCGGGCCGCCGAGCGAGGCCTGCCCAACAACTGTATAGGTGGCGTAGACGTTAGGTTCGACCTGTGGCCACGCCGTTAGGGGCTGCTGCACCGTCCCAACGAAGTCGATCCGGCCGTCCTTGTTGATGTCGATGGGAAACAGCCGCTGCAAAGGCCGCTGTTGGTACTGTTCGAGTCCTTCGAACCCGGCGAGCTGATAGGGCTTTACGTCAGTGAAGATCGACTGCGGCAGCCAGTGAAAATTGCCAGCCCCGTCATTGAGCGCAACGGCTAAGCCGCCGGTGCTCGCACCATCGGTGCGCAAGGTCCAATCGGTGCCATGTATGAGGTCGACATCGCCGTCCGCATCCACATCCATCAGATCGATTTGCCCTTGGCCCCACCAAGTGTCGCGCCAAGAATTGTCGATCCGAGACGCGCTTTCATCAGCGAACTGACCGCCGCCCTTATTGATCAGCACCTGGATGCCGGCGCCGCTGTAGTAAGGTTCGCTACGCGTTTGTCCGATGATCAGGTCGGGGAGACCGTCGCCATTGATGTCTGCGGCCTGGGCGTGATTGGGCTTGGTGTTTGTCTGCCCGTACAGGCCGACTGGCAGCCGGATTTCCTGCCAGCCGAAGCTCTGGCCGTTCCAGTTCGACAGCGCCAGATACTGTGTCCCGTCAAGCCAAGCAACGAACAGGTCGTCCTTGCCATCCTTGTTGAAGTCCGCACTCGCAGAGGCGGTCAGAATGGTATGGCTAGGCTTCAAGTTTGCCGAGAGTAGGTCGGAAGCGTTGGCGAATTTGCCCTTGCCATCATTCAGCAGGAGGACCTTCCCGCTGAAGAGGTCCTTATCTCCGTCACCATCGAAATCACCGACGGACAGATCATGGCCTACGCCGTAGCCGGTTGCGGGCTGACCTGACTCCTGGCCTTGGATATTGGCGGTGGCGTTGACAAGCTTGCCGCCTGGCGCTGAGAGCATGAGCGTCAGGGGATCGTATCGGGTGATAAAACCACCAGTGCTCGGATCGCGTTGGTTGAGCCCCTCGCTCGCCCGCGCGATGTCGTCGATCCCGTCGCCGTTGAAGTCGGCGACGACGATGCGATTGCCTAGATGGATCGGCGTAAAGGGCTCGACTTCAGCCGCCGTGGCTAGACGCAGCCCGCCCGCGCCGTCGCCGAAATACACGGTTTGCTGGGTCGGCATGTTCGTGCGTGGCGCGGTATGGGGAAAGATACTCCAGTCGAGCACCAGATCGTTGTGACCATCGCCATTGAAGTCACCGACGGCGCTGTACGAGGCCGTATAGACGAAATAGCCAGCATCTCTGCGGTCATTCACAGTCGGATAGTAGTAGACGTCGTGCCGCGCATCGATCGTCCGTTCCTCAAGTCCGAACTGACCAATTCTGAAATACAAATTGGCCTCAGGGCTCTTTGTCCCACTAAGTCTCAGCATCAGTGCTACACCCGCGTTTCGGAAATAATGAGATCGCTACGCATATTATCAAACAAATCAATAGGCCGGGACATTTCGATAGAGCCGGGAGTATCATGTCGCCCCGTTGAGGGCTCATCACCATGACGCCCAAGGGGCATTCACCCGCCCCCGAAGACGAAGTCGGCCTTGTAGTAGCCCTTGGCCGGATCGAGGATGTCGATGGCGAACGGGGCTGAGCCGTCGGCCAGATCGGTCAGCCAGGCGGCGTTGGAGCGGGCCATGACGCCAAGATCGGCCTTTTCCGCTTCGGCAAGAAGCCAGCCGACCATGGCCGCCTTGGTTCCGATCCCGTTGGCGCCGTCGCCGCCATAGCTGGCGAAATAGTCGACGCGGCTGTCGATCAGGGCGTGAACTTTGGCCTCGGTGGGCGTGCTGCCGAAAGCGCACCGCCCCATGCCGCCAAGCCGACGCCCTGAGCAATCTCTACCCCTCGCCGCCCGCACGCGCCTCCAGCGCCGCGTTGAGCGTGGCGAACAGGCCCTGGATGCTGACCGGCTTGGCCAGGTGCAGATCGGCGCCCGCCTCTAGGCAGGCCTGAACCTGGTGGGGCATGGCGTTGGCCGTCAGCGAGATGATCGGAATGCGCCGGCCCTGCGCCTGGTGTTCGCGCTTGCGGATCTCGGCGATGGCGGCCAGGCCGTCCATGACCGGCATCTGGGTGTCCATCAGCACCAGGTCGAAGCTGTCCTTTTCATAGGCCTCGACCGCAGCCCGGCCATCGACGGCCACGACCACGTCGGCGGCGTCCGCCAGCATCAACGTGATCACCTTCTGATTGGTGGGATGGTCCTCGGCCAGCAGCACCCGCAGGCGACGATCCAGCGTCCCCTCGGCGCGCGGCTCGACAGGCGCCGGCTGAGGCCGCCGCCCGTCGGCGACGAAGCGGGCCTCGAAGCGGAAGGTGGCGCCGCCGCCCGGCTGGGCGGCGCAGGAAACATCCCCGTCCATCAAGCGGGCCAGGCGGCGAGCGATCGGCAGCCCCAGCCCCGTGCCGCCGACCTTGCGCGTCACCGATCCGTCGGCCTGCTGGAACCGCTCGAAAAGCCGATCGGCCATGGCGCTGTCGAACCCCTCGCCCGTGTCCTGGACGCTGACAGTCAGATCGATCCGACCGTCAGGCTCGACCCTTGTCCGGGCCTCGATCATCACCGATCCGGAGGCCGTGAACTTGACGGCGTTGCTGGTCAGGTTGGCCACGATCTGACGGATGCGAAGGGCGTCACCCAGGACATGGTCGTGGAAATCGTCGGCGAAGGTCAGCTGGAAGGCGAGGCCTTTGCTCTCGGCGACCGCCTTGAAGACGGCGACCAACTCCAGCCCCCGGGCCTCGATCTTGGACAGATCAAGAATGTCGCTGAGCAGCAGGTTCAGCGCCCGGCCGGAGTTGAGGATCACCTCCATCATCTCGCGCTGGGCGTCGTCCAGCGCGGTGCGGCTGAGCACCTCGGCCATGCCGATCACGCCGTTCAGCGGCGTGCGGATTTCGTGGCTCATATTAGCCAGGAACTCGCTCTTGGCGACGCTGGCCGCCTCGGCCTTCTGCACGGCCTCGGCCAGGGCCGCGGCGCTGGCCTTGCGCTCGGTGATGTCCTCGCAGATCACCAGCAGGTGGCGGCGGCCGTCCTCGCCCGGGATAGCGATCTTGCGGGTGTGCAGCCACCGGCGACCATTGTGCGGGGTATCCAGCGGCTCTTCGTCGATCGTGAAGAGCTGGCCGCTCGCGATCACCTGGCGGTCGGCGGCGGCGAAGGCGTCGGCCTGCTCCTTGGGAAAGAAGTCGTAGTCGCTCTTGCCCAGCAGCTCGGCGCGCGGCACGCCCAGCTGGGTTTCGGCGGCCCGATTGACCAGTAGGAAGGCCCCCGTATCGCCATCCTTGACGAACAGCATGGCCGGCGTGTTCTCGACGATGGTGTCCAGAAAGCTGCGCGCCGCTAGCGCCTGGGCCTCCCGGCGACGCAGGTTGGTTAGGTCGGAGCAGGTGGTGATCAGTCCGCCCGCGGGCGTGCGCCGGCTCTCAAACCGCAGATATTCTCCGAACTCCTGACGGATCTCCTCGATGCGATCCAGTTTGCGCCGGCCCAGCTGATGGGCCAGCCAGGCCGCGCGATCGCCGTCGGCCTCGGGATAGCGCCCCGCCGCCAGACCCGCGAGCAGCAGGCTCTCAAAGCTCGCGCCCACCGCCAGGGTGACGCCCCAGCGGGCCCATAGATCGCCGTAGAAGGCGTTCCAGATGACGCAGCGGTCGTCGGCGTCGAACAGCGCAAAGCCTTCCGGAGCGGCTTCGAACGCCTCTTGCAGCGCGGCGTCGGCGGCGACGGAGTCCACGGGACGGGTGGCGTTCATGAAGCCTCAAGGGGTGCGCGACTCGCCCAGCAAGCGCACAAAGGACCTTAACGAGATTGAACGCCGCGCCTCCAAGCCGGCGATGCGGCGATTTGTCTCGCAGACGCCGGAGATCGCTCTTTCCGCTCCGCCATAGCCCCCTTGCCCCCGCCGCCGAACCCGCGTGAAATCAGCCGATGATCCTCGCCATTCTTCAGGCCCGCATGAGCTCGACCCGGTTGCCGGGCAAGGTGCTGATGCCGATCCAGCGCCAGCCGATGATCGTGCGGCAGATCGAGCGGGTCTCGCGGGCCAAGCGGATCGACAAGCTGGTGGTCGCCACCTCGGACCGGCCCGAGGACGACGCCATCGAGGCGGCGATGCGGCGCGAGGGGATCGCGGTGTTTCGCGGCTCGCTCGACAATGTGCAGCAGCGCTTCATCGGCGCGCTGGACGCCCATCCGGCCGACCACGTGGTGCGCCTGACCGCCGACTGCCCGCTGGCCGACCCCACCCTGATCGACGCGACGATCGACCTGTGTCTGTCCAAGGGCGCCGACTATGTCAGCAAC
>NCDQ01000064.1 GCA_002280275.1 Caulobacter vibrioides
AGCGGTTCTCCGCATCAGCCAGTAGACCGGCGCGCCGACGGCCAGCAGCACCAAGCCCCAGAAGGTGACCGACCATCCCGCGCCATAGAAGGTCCAGATCGAATAGACCGCGCCGAGGGCGGCGACGGCGCCCAGCGCCTTGGAGCGGACCATGCGCCCCTGCCTCTGCAGGCGCAGCACCGCCAGCGAACAGAAGAGGTAGGCGAACAGGGTCGAGGTCGTGGACAGCAAGGCCATGAAGGTGAAGGCGTCGGCCATCGACTTGGCGTAGTTCATCAGCACCAGGATCGTCACCAGGACGCTGGAGGCCAGGTGCGCGCGCACCGGCGTGCCGTTGGCCGAGGTCTTGGCGAACCAGGCGGGAAAGACGCCCTCGCGCGCCATGGCGGCGGGCAGCTCGCCCTGGATCAGCGACCAGCCATTCAGAGCGCCCAAGGCGCTGATCGCGGCGAAGCCCGCCAGCGCCAGCCGGAAGTCGCCCCCCCCGTGATAGGTGACAAAGTCGACGAACGGCGCGTTGGAGCCCTGCAGCGCGGCGGTCGGCGTCAGCAGGAGGACGCCCGACGAAACGACCAGATAGACAAGACCCGCGAAGGCCGTGCCGGCCAGGGTGGCGCGCGGGATCGTGCGGGCGGGGTCCTTGACCTTGTCGGCCGGGATGGTCGCGGTCTCCACCCCCAGCAGCGCCCACAGGGTCAGCGCCGCCGCCGCGGTGATCGAACCACCCGACAGCAGCGAGGGCTCGAAGGGCGTCACTGCGGCCGGCCCCTTCTGCAGCAAGACACTGAGCGCCAGGCCGGCGACCGCCACCAGGGGGACCAGCTTCAACACCGTCGTCACCATCTGGGTCCATCCGGCCGACCGGGCGCCCATGCAGTTGATCGCGGTCGCGGCCCAGACCACCGCCACGGTCAGCAGCGCCGGAAGTGCGGGGACCTTGGCGACGCCTGGCAGGAAGACGCTCAGATAGCTGACCGCCGCGATGGCGATGGCCGCATTGGCGACCCAGACCGAGATCCAGTAGGACCAAGCCACGAGGAAGCCCGGCGCCCTGCCGAACGCTTCCTCGGTGTAGGCGAAGGGGCCGCCTGCGCGCGGAAACGCGCCCGCCAGCTTGGCGAAGACATAGGCCAGGCACAGCGACCCGCCGATGGTCAGCACCCAGGCGATGACGGCGTTCCAGCCGTACGGCGCCAGCGAGGCGGGCAACATGAAAACGCCCGAGCCGATCATGTTGCCGACCACCAAGGCCGCGCACATCCACACGCCCAGCGGCTTGGACTTGAGGGACGTCATCCCGATCCGGCCTCCCCGGAAAACAAAAGGGGCGGTCCTCTGGACCGCCCCCAATACGCTACCCACAAATTGCTAGAACGCCTTGCCCAGCTTGACCCCGATGGTCCGGGGCTGGTTGGGCGCGATGTAGTACTGCGTTCCGCAGACACTGATCGCGCATTGCGCGTTGCGGTCCAGACTGACCCGCTTGTCGAACACATTCTTGATGTAGAGGCCGATCGACAGGCCGTCCTTGTCCAGGCCGCCGGACAGATCGAACGTTTCCCAGCCCTTCTGCTGACCAAGCGTGGCCCGATCCGCCAGACGCAGATCGGTCCAGGTGCTGGACTGGCCGACGACCGAGCCCTGGACATAGCTGTCCCACTCGCCCCAGCTGAAGTCGTAGCGCGCGGTCAGGTTCGCCTTGAACTTCGGCGTGACGGGCAGCGACGTGCCGTCCGGCGCCTGCGGAGACGCGCAGGTGGTGACCGGATTGCCCGCCGTGTCGGTGAAGCCGCAATAGTTCGCCGTCAGTTGCGCGTCGGTATAGGCCGCGCCCGCATTGATCGTCAGCCCCTGGACCGGAACCCAGGTGATGTCGCTTTCGATGCCCTTGATGCGCGCCTGGTTGGCGTTCTTGATCTCGGTTAGGCCGTTGGCCCCCAGGATCGAGAACTGGAAGTTCGACCAGTCCTCCATGAACACCGCGCCGTTCCAGCGGAAGCTGTTGTTCAGCCAGGTCGTCTTCCACCCGGCCTCGTAGTTCTTCAGGAAGTCTGACTGATACGGCGGCAGGGTGCTGCGCCGATTGATGCCGCCGGGCCGATAGCCCTTGGAGTAGGTGGCGTAGACGAGCTTATCGTCGTCGAGCTTGTAGGTCAGCGTCACCTTCGGGACGTTGCCGCTTTCCTTGACGCCCTTGTCGAGGTTCGTACAGGGCGATCCTGACACCACCGCCGCCTTGAAACAGGCCCGCTCGCCGGTGGAGCCGTAGCCCTTACCGTAGCCGTAGAAACCGACCAGCGTGTTGTGCGCCTTGAAGAAGCGGATGCCTGCGGTGAGGGTCAGCTTTTCAGTGATGTCATACTCGGCCTGACCGAACACGGCCTTGTCACGATCCACGCGCTGCTGCTTGGTCAGCCAGATCGTGCCGGTGTAACCCGGCACCGAGATATCGCTGCCGATGTCGGCGATCCGATAATTCTGGAAGATGTCGTGCGTCTGCTTCTGGTAGAAGCCGCCCACCACGAACCGGAATTTCTTGTCCTGCGGCGAGGCGATCCGGATTTCGTGGCTTTCCTTCTTGTAGTCGTCCTGCCCCTGGATGAATTGCGAAGGGTTGACCAAGTTGCCAGCGTTGTCGGTCCAGTAGAAGCCGTAGCCGACCTGATCATAGAAGAACGAGTAGTCGGTGTAGTCGGAGTTGGTCTCCGTCTTCCGCTTCAGGTACGAGCCGGCATAGGTGACATCGAGATTGGCCACCTGGCCCTCGATGGTCATGGCCGCCTGGTACCACTTGTCCTTGGCGCTTTCTGGATAGAAGCGCTGAACCTTCAGGTCGCCGAGCTTGGGGTCGTAGGAGAACGAACCGTTCGACTTCTGGACCTGCCCCATCACCTGGGGCGTGATCACCCAGTTGTCGTCGAGCTCGACCCGCAGGGCGGCGCGACCGCCCTGGGTGTAGACGCTGTTGTAGTCTTCGCGCACCCGAGCCGTGTTGTTGATCGTATAGTCGTTGGTCGGGTCGGTATCGCCGCGCATATAGGTGCGCGTGCCCGCCACATTGTCGATATAGCCACCGTCACGGACATCCCAGCCAACCAGGCGCACGGCGATCTTGTCCGACAACGGCATGTTGACGAAGCCTTCCAGCGCGTGGCCGGAGTCGCCATGGGCGACCTTGTTCAGCTCCACATCCACGCCCGCAGAGAAGCCGGCCGTCGAAGGCTTGTTGGTGATGATCCGCAGGGTGCCCGCCTGCGAACTGGCGCCGTATAGCGTGCCCTGCGGGCCGGCCAGCGCCTCCACCCGGGCGATATCGTAGACGTGGATGTCCAGCGCGCCCTGGATCGTGGTGACCGGTTGTTCGTCCAGATAGACGCCCACGCTGGGCAGCGAACCGGAGTGGTTGCCATCGCCGCCGCTGGCCACGCCGCGCATATAGACTTGGCCGAAGCCTGGCCCCGCGCTGGTGAACGACACGCTCGGCAGATACTGAACGTAGTCCGCGAAAGCGCTGATCTGCAGCTGATCCAGCTTTTCGCCGCCCAGCGCCTGGATGCTGACAGGAACGTCCTGCAGATTCTCGCTGCGCTTCTGGGCGGTGACGACCACCTCCTCAAGCGCGATGCTCTGGCCCGATTGGGCCTGGGCGTAGGCTACGCCCGACAACATGGTGCTGGCTAGCAAGGCGGCGGAGTAGACCCCCGCCTTATTGAAACGAACCGATCCCGACGACATACAGTCGCTCCCCTTACGGCTTTGAAGGAACGATGTTCGACCCGCGCCTAATCGGTGGGCAAGATCGAATTTTCGGTTTGTCGTCAATTCCTGTGAGTGTTGCAGAAATGGCGAGGTGTTGAGCAGGTGGTCAAATAACGGGCGCTTGCGGGTAAGAGTCGAGCACAGGTCCCAATGCCTGCTTGAGTGGCCCCAAATGCGATTCGAATTTCTGCCAGTGCTCAACCGCGTCCTTGAAAATGGGGCGACGCACCTGTTCTGAACTCGCGGTTCGGACAGCGCGATCGTTCTCGTGCGGCGACAGGCAGGCCGCCTCGAACGGCAGGCCGCAATGATCCAACAGGGCGCGAATCTCCGCCTCCGGATCGGCGATCATCCGCTCGTAGATCACGCGATGCACGCGTCCTGGCAGCACGGCGTCGAAGTGGGCCATCAGGTCAACATAGTCGGCGTAGTAGCGGCCGATGTCGGTCAGGTCGTAGCTGAACGCCTGCCCACGGGCGAAGTGCTGCTTGAACCCGGAAAAGCAGCAACCCAGCGGATGGCGCCGCGCATCAATGATCTTGGCGTTGGGCAGGATCAGGTGGATCAGCCCCGCATGGGCGAAGTTGTTCGGCATCTTGTCGATGAAGAACGGCTTGTCGGTCTTGCGCTGGATGCGGGTGCGCTCGATGAACTCCTCGCCCAACGCCTTGAGGTCATCGGCCGACAGATCCGCCAGGCTTTCCGGATAGGTCGACTCGGCGCGTTTGGCGGTCTTGCCGCCCAGGCGTCGCGCCATGACGATCAGGTCGGGCAGTTCCATCGTGCCCTCGACCAGCGAGTGGCTGGCCAGGATCTGCTCCACCAGGGTCGAGCCCGAGCGCGGCAGGCCCACGACAAAGATCGGATCGGGAGCCTGACACCCCTGCCCGGCCCGCGCCGCGATGAAGGCGGGTGTGAACACCGCCTTGGTTCGCACGGTGTCGGCGGTGTTCTCCTCGGGGTCGTAGTCCAACTGTTCGCGTCGGATCGACGCGCCGACGGCGTAGTGCTGGAACGCGGTGTCCCACGCCTCGGCGTCTTCGTGCGCCTTGCCCAGCGCATAGTGGAGATGCAGACGATCATCGTCTGACAGCCCCTCGGTCTCAAGCGCCTGGCGCATGGCCGCCAGATCGTCGGACGAGAACTTGACGGTCTTGAGGTTGGCGAGACTCCACCAGACCTCGCCCAGGGTCGGGGCTAGGTCCAGAGCCTTGCGATAGGCGGCGACGCTGTCAGCCTGGCGCCCCACGGTCTTGAGCGCATGGCCATAGCTCATCCAGCCTTTGGGCTGATTGGGATAGTCCGCCAGCACCTGATCATAGACGGCGATGGCGCGATCATACTCGCCCAACCGCGCCAGGATCGCGGCGTAGAGGTTGGCGTAGCCGGGATGGCGGGCGTCCTTGGCCACCAACTGCTCGATCTGCGCCAGCGCCTCGAGGTTCTTGTTCTGGCGATAGAGCATGGTCGCCAGGTTGTGCCGAGCCGCAGCGAAGTTCGGGGCCAGCTCCACGCAGCGGGTCAGCAGCGCCTCGGCGTCGGCGTAGCGGCCCAGCCGCGCCCCGGTCTCGGCCAGCATGCGGATCGCCGCCACGTCGCCGGCGTCGGCCTTCAAACGGTCCCGCAGGAGGCGTTCAGCCTCGCCCAGGCGATCTTCGGACAACGCCGTGGCCGCCTCGACAAGCAGCGGATCCCGGGTTGAAGCGCGAAGCTGGCGCGCAAGCGCGCGCTCGGCGCCTTGGCGGTCACCCAGCAACTCCAGGCTCTCGGACAGACCTCGCCAGGCCTCGGAGAGTCGCGGCTCCAGGGCGCTGGCGCGATCAAAGGCGCGGGCGGCGTCGGCGGTGCGACCCAGACGCTCCAGGCACAGGGCCAACTCCAGCTGCGCCAGCGGCAGGTTCGGTAGCGCCTTGGCTAACGGCGCGACGGTCGTCAGGCCGCCCTCGGCGTCGCCGGACAGGCGCAGGGCCGCAGCCAGCACCCGAGTGGTGTCAGCGTGACGCGGCACGACCTCCAGAATCGCCCGCGCCTGCTCGGCTGCGAGCCGCGGATCGGTCTCCAGCAACCGCTCGGCGTGCGCGAAGGCGTCGGCGAGACTGGCGGCGGGCTGGGCGGTCGTCGTGGTCATGGCGTCAGGAGAGCGGGGTCAAGGTGGGGGTGTCAATTGCGGCTTCGCCAAATCCTCCCCCTAGCGGGGGAGGATTGAACGCCTCACAACCGATCCCGCAGCGCGTACCAGCTCAGGCCCGCTACGGTCAGCGGCCAGCGCAGCCAGCGGCCGCCCGGGAACGGCGGGGTCGGGACGCGTCCCAATAGGTCCAGAGCCTGGGTGTTCCCCTCCGCCAGCAGCTTGCCCATGTACTTGACGGCTTCGACCGTCGGGTAGCCATCCGGCCGGGTAGGCTGTCGCACGCTTTTGCACTGCGCATCGACGAAAACCCGGCCCCTCGGCCGGGTATCGTCGTTTCGGGCCTGGCGGCCTCGGCCCTGCGCCCTTGCGTCAACCGATCGGTCAGCCTAATTTAGAATTATTCTAAAATATGAGGCGCCCGATGCTCTCTCGTTTTTCCCTTCCGGGTTTCGGCGGCAAACGTCGCTTCGACGAACTCTCCGAGAAGGAGGTCCTCGCCCTGGCGATTGCGTCGGAGGAGGAGGATGGCCGCATCTACGCGATCTACGCGCAGAAGCTGCGCACGGCCTATCCAGCCTCGGCTGCGGTCTTCGACGGCATGGCCAGCGAGGAGGACGGCCACCGCCAGCGCCTGCTCGCGCTCTACCAGCAGCGCTTCGGCGACGTCGTCCTGCCGATCCGGCGCGAGCATGTCGCGGATTTCTATGCGCGCAAGCCGGTCTGGCTGGTCGAAAACCTCGGTCTCGACCAGATCCGCGCCGAAGCGGAGGACATGGAGCGCCAGGCGCGCGACTTCTATGTCACCGCCGCCGGCCGCTCGACCGATGTCGAGACGCGCAAGCTCTTGGGCACGCTGGCAGCCGCCGAAGCGGGGCATCAGGCGAAAGCCCAGGGTCTCACCGCCGAGCATCTCGGCGAGGACGCCCGCGCCGACGAGGACCTCGCCGCCAAGCGCCAATTCGTGCTGACCTGGGTCCAGCCCGGTCTCGCCGGCCTGATGGACGGCTCGGTCTCCACGCTCGCCCCGATCTTCGCCACCGCCTTCGCGACCCAGGATCCCCACACCACCTTCCTGATCGGCCTCTCGGCCTCGGTCGGTGCCGGCATCTCGATGGGCTTCACCGAGGCCGCCCATGACGACGGCAAGCTCTCGGGCCGCGGTGCCCCCTGGAAGCGCGGCCTGGCCTCGGGCGTGATGACGACGCTGGGCGGGCTCGGCCATGCCCTGCCTTATCTGATCCCGCATTTCTGGACCGCAACCACGGTGGCGCTCATCGTCGTCTTCGTCGAGCTCTGGGCGATCGTCTGGATCCAGAACCGCTTCATGGAGACGCCCTTCCTGCGCGCCGCCTTCCAGATCATTCTGGGCGGTGGGCTGGTGCTGGCGGCCGGTATCCTCATCGGCGGGGCGTAGACGCACGTCATGCTCGGGCTTGCCCCGAGCATCTCTGGCAAAAAAGGAAGCACCTCTTTCGGCAGGCGTTTCTCGGGTCCGCGCAAGCGCGGCCCGAGAATGACGACCTAGCCCAGCACCGGCGCCCGCGCCTCGCACACCCCGTCCCGCTGAAGCGCGAAAGCCGCCCGCAGGCAGAGATCCTCGCGCCAGGGCGCGGCGATGATCTGCACGCCGATCGGCAGGCCCGCCCCGAAGACCGGCACCGCTGCGACAGGCAGGCCGATGGCCGAGATCGGTTGGGTGAACAGTCCGAGATTGGGCCGCAACGGCACGGTCTCGCCGCGCAGCTCCAGCGTCTTCTGTCCGACGAGCGGCGCCGGACAGGGCGTGGCCGGCGCGATGATCAGGTCGACATCGGCGAAGACACGCATCGTCGCATCGTGGAACCAGCGCCGCGCCCGCTGCGCCTGGACATACCAGGCCGCCGGCAGCATCGCCCCGGCCAGAAAGCGGTCGCGCGTCTCGGGGTCGAAATCACCCGCCCGCTCGCGCAGCCGGTCGAGATGGAAGGTCGCGCTCTCGCTGTTGGTGATCAGGAAGGCGGCTGCGCGGGCGATCGCTGCGCCCTCCAGCGCGACGCTCCGTGTCGCGCCCAGCGCCTGCGCCACCTGCGCCACGGCGGCAGCCGCCTCAGGCATGCCGTCGGTCGCGAAATGCCCGCCCGCCACGGCAATCCGCAAACCACCGACGCCGGCCTGCAGCGACGGCAGTGTCGGTTCGACCGGCCGCTGCGCGCAGGCCGGATCCTGCGAATCCGCCCCCTGCAGCGCGTCATAGGCGGTCGCCAGATCGATGACGTCGCGCGCAAAGGGGCCGAGATGGTCGAGCGAGTCGCAGAAGGGGAAGCTGCGCGTGCGCGGCAACCGGCCATAGCTCGGCTTCAGGCCGAAGACGCCGCAGAGCGAACTCGGCACGCGGATCGAGCCATTGGTGTCGGATCCGAGCGAGAGCGGGCTGAACCCCGCCGCCGTCGCCGCGCCCGAGCCGGAGGAGGAGCCGCCGGCCATGCGGGCCGGATCGTGAGGATTGCGGCAGGGCCCGTCATGGGCGTTCTCGCCGGTAAAGTCATAGGCGTATTCGCCCATGTTGAGCCCGCCGAGCAGCACCGCGCCCGCCGCCGTCAGCCGCTCGACCAGCACCGCGTCACGCGCGGCCGGCTTCCGCTCGCGATTAATCTTCGAGCCCGCCCGCGTCGGCAGCCCTGCGATATCGAATAGGTTCTTGGCCGCGAAGGGCACGCCCGCCAGCGGCCCGAGCGACGCACCGGCGGCGCGAGCGGCATCGACCGCGCGCGCCTGCGCCAGCGCCCGCTCGGCGGTGACATCGGTGAAGGCGTTGACGACCGGATCAAGCGCCGCGATGCGGGCGAGGCAGGCTTCGGTGACGGCCAGGGCCGTCACCTGCCCCTCCCGGACCTGCGCCGCGATGCGGTGGGCCGGCGCGAAGACATCCAGGCTCACGCGGTCACCTCCGGCGCACCCGGCCGGAACACCGGAGCGAGTTCGAGCGCGGCCTCGTCGAGCGGTGCCGCGCGGACGATCTCGGCCATGCCATGGGCGATGGTCAGGAACTGCAGCACCACCGGCCGCTGCGCCTCCGTGATCGTCAGCCCCAGCACCGGGGCCATCGCGTCGCAATGGCGCGCGGCATCGAACGCCGTCTTGGGGTGGGTCTCGCTCACGCCGCCGGCTCCCATCGATCTTCGGCTTCCTGCAGCGTGGGTGCGGCTCTCGCCCCGGAGAGCGCGGCCAGCACCTCCGTCGTCGTCGAAACCCAGCCGAAGATCCCGCCCTGAGCCGCGATCATGCGTAAGCCCACCTCGTGGAACTCCGGGAAATAGGAGGCGCAGGCATCGCCCAGCACGAGGCAGCGATAGCCCCGGTCGTTCGCCTCGCGCACCGTGGTGTGGACGCAGACCTCCGTGGTCACGCCCGTCACCATCAGCGTCTCGATGCCGCGATTGCGC
>NCDQ01000489.1 GCA_002280275.1 Caulobacter vibrioides
CGTCGAACAAGTCGGCAAGCTCTTCGCGGTCCTTGGCCCGCGCTACAAGGACCGTCAGGGCGGCTACATCCGCGTCCTGAAGGCCGGCTTCCGCTATGGCGACAACGCCCCGATGGCCGTGATCGAGTTCGTCGACCGCGACGTCTCGGAAAAGGGCAAGGACTCGGGCCCGGTCTTCACGGCCGACGCCGAAGACTAAGAGATTTCAGCCTCGGCTGACCAAGAAGGCCCCGGAGCGATCCGGGGCCTTTTTCTGTTCAGCCTTCGAGCATCACCAAGGTCCAGGCGAAACGGGCCACGCCGTCCGCGCCCCGCGAGAGCGGGCGGGCGAGCGTCTGCGCTAACTCCTCCCTGCTGAGCGGGGTGACCACGCGGTCCTGCGACAGCAGCGGATCGTCGAACATCATCTGGTACGTTCCGCGCGCGCTCGTTCCGATCGCGTCCATGTGAATATGGGGCGCGCGCATCCAGCCTGGTCCAGCAGGGTAGGGCGCTGGCTTGATCGTCGTGATTTGGAACTCACCCGCCCGGTCCGTCCGCAATCGCGCGAAACCCTGGAAACCTGGATCGAGAGCTGCGGTGTTCGTATCGGCGGGATGGTCGTAGCGACCTGCGGCGTTGCACTGCCAAAGCTCTACGCGGCCTCCTACGATTGGCCGTCCGCGCTGGTCGACCATCCGACAGGTCAATTGGATGACTTCGCCCTGAGCCCGACCCCTACGGCCGGGAAGGCGGGTCAGGTCTGCGTCCGTGTCGACGGGCTTGAGAACCGGATAGAAGGGGCCGAGTTCGAGCGGCGGCGTTGTCGGCAGCGGCTCTTCGCTGTGGGCGACGCCTCCAACCAATCCCAAGGCCAGTCCGCCGGCTAAAACCCCACGCCTGCTCTGATCGTTCATGTCGTCACCCGCCCCTTGGCTGCATGCCAACCTAGGACGTGTACCGGTGTTGCCCGAGGTGTCAAATCGCACGCAGACAGTGCTCGCGGCGCAAGGCGGCGGCGCTGATCGGCATGAACCGCGAGACGCGCCAGTCACCAACCAGGTCTTCTGACCTGTCTGCCTCCCAGGCGATCACATAGGCGTCAGGTTGGGCGCCCAAGATGGGGCGCTATTCCTTCGTCAGGTCCTGCCGCTGGAAGAGCCAAACCGCGCCCGCCGTCAGGGCCGCGAGCCATGCCAGCAGCACCGCCAGCGCCGCCCCGGCCGAACCACTCGCCGCGCCCAGTTGAGCCGGGTCCAGCAGCGCCGCGCGCAGCAGGTCGGCGTCGAAGACGGGGAGGGCCAGCAGCTTCCAGCTCGGCGCCTCGTTCTGCTCCATCAGCCGCAGCGAGCCGGCCAGGATCGTCTGCACGAACCGGAAGCCGAGGCACGCGATGACCACGCCCATGGTCGAGCGCGACAGCACCCCGACACAGGCGGCCAGCGCCGCCAGGGTCATGGCCTCCAGCCAGGTGATGGCCAGCACGCCGATCACGTCGAACAGGTTACGGTCGAGCATCGAGACGGTCAGGCTCTTGCCGTTGATCCCGGCGCCGATAAGGGCCGCGAGCGCCGATAGCACGGCGGTGAGCGATAGACTCCAGAACACCGCCTCGCCGACCACGATCAGCTTGGCCAGCAACAGGTTCTGGCGGGTGTTGCGGGGGGTGAGCAGCCGCCAGGTCTCCCAGCGATAGTCGCCGGCCAGGACGGCCGCCGCGCCGATCATCAGGAACAGCGCCGCGAAGGTTGAGGCGCCGTTCGACAGCGCCTTCAGCACTTGGTCGATCAGGCCGATGGTCAGGCCGGGTATCGGCTTCTTGATCACAAAGCGCAGGAACAGGTCCCCGCCGATGTTGAGCATGAAGCCCACCAGCGGCGCGAAGCAGAAACCCCAGAAGACGGCCGAGCGGTCGCGCAGCAGGCGGAAGCGTTCGGCGGCGATGGCGTCGGCGAGCATCAGGCGGCTCCTTCGGCGGTGGCGGCCGTCGGCGTCTGGCCCAGGGATTTCAGATAGACTCCTTCAAGGT
>NCDQ01000490.1 GCA_002280275.1 Caulobacter vibrioides
GACGGCCTCGCCATGGTGGGCGATGCGATAGCCGCGATCCAGCGTATAGGCCTGCTCGAAGCCCTGAACGACCTGCTCCAGCCCTTGCGGACCATAGACCGGCATCGGGGTCTTCGACGCGCCCCCCGCCCAGCGCTGCAACATCAGCTCGCCAAGATCAGCGATGTGGTCGGAGTGGTAGTGGGTGATGAACACCGCGCTGACGCGTGGCGGCGGCATGTTCATCAGCAGCAGGTTGCGGGTCGAGCCCGACCCGGAGTCGACCACGAAAAGATCCTTGCCGGCGACCACCGCCACGCAGGGGCCCGATCGCAGCGGGTCGGCCATGGGCGAGCCGGCGCCACAGAGTCCCACGTGCAGGCCGTCAGGCAGGTCCTTCATCGTGTCGACGGCTAGGACCTGCTCATAGACCTTGCGCATGGCGGTCTGCGCCAGCTTTTCGCGCATCAGCCACGCGGTCCCTAGACCAACCGCAATCACGCCTGCTGCGACGCCCAACCCGATCCAGACCTTGCGCATCCGCCTTCTCCATCTCGTCCTTGACCAATAGGCGTCATAATGGCACGCATAGTGTCAATACAAATCTCGACGGTCGGAGGAATCTCATGGATGTGTTGCGGACGCCGGATGCTCGGTTCGAAGGCCTCGCCGATTGGCCCTACGCCCCGCACTACACGGAGGTGACCGACGCCGACGGTACGGCCCTGCGCATCCACCACGTTGATGAGGGCCCCAAGGACCAGCGCCCCATCCTGCTGATGCACGGCGAACCGTCCTGGGCCTACCTCTACCGAAAGGTGATCGCAGAAGTGACCGCCAAGGGTCATCGCGCCGTCGCGCCAGACCTGGTCGGCTTTGGCCGGTCCGATAAACCCGCCAAGCGCACCGACTACACCTACGAGCGCCACGTAGCCTGGATGAGCGCGTGGCTGGAAAAGAATGACCTCAAGGACATCGTTCTCTTCTGCCAGGACTGGGGCGGTCTGATCGGCCTGCGCCTGGTGGCCGCCTTCCCAGAGCGCTTCTCGGCTGTCGTGGTTTCCAATACCGGCCTGCCAATCGGTGTCGGCAAGAGCGAGGGTTTCGAGGCCTGGCTGAACTTCAGCCAGAACACGCCGGAACTGCCGGTCGGCTTCATCCTGAACGGCGGCACGGCCCGCGACCTCTCCGACGCCGAGCGCGCGGCCTATGACGCGCCGTTCCCCGACGAAAGCTACAAGGAAGGCGCGCGGATCTTCCCCGCCCTGGTGCCGATCACGCCCGAACACGCCTCGGTCGAAGAGAACAAGACCGCCTGGGCCGTGCTGGAAACGTTCGAGAAGCCCTTCGTCACCGCCTTCAGCGACGCCGATCCGATCACGCGCGGCGGCGAAGCGATGTTCCTGGCCCGCGTGCCCGGAACCAAGAACGTGCCGCACACCACGCTGAAGGGCGGCCACTTCGTGCAGGAAGACAGCCCGGTCGAGATCGCCGCCCTGCTAGACGGCCTGGTCACTAGCCTGCCCCAAACCTAGTCCGGAGCGTTTCGATGCAGGTCGTCAACACCGTCTTCCCCAGCCCCGAGCAGTTCCAGGAGTTCTTCGGCGCCCCGGACGATGGTCCGTTCGTCATGGTCAACCTGCTAAAATTCAGGGAAAAGGCCGAATACCCCGACGGCTCGGAGCCCGAGCTTTCGGGCCGCGAGGCCTACGCCCGTTACGGCGCGGTGGTGTCCGGCCTCGTCGAGGCGCTCGGCGGTGCGAAGGAAGAGCTGTCGGTGTTCGCGCCGCGCCTCTACGTGATGAAGATCAACCCCGAGAAGATCCGCGACGTGATCGGCAAGGGCGGCGCCACGATCCGTGCCCTGACGGACGAGACCGGCTGCCAGATCAACATCGAGGAAGACGGCACCATCACCATCGCAGCCACCGAGGCTGCCAAGGCTGATGAAGCCAAGCGCCGCATCGAAGAGATCACGGCCGAGGTTGAAGTGGGCAAGGTCTACGAAGGCCCGGTCACCAAGATCCT
>NCDQ01000491.1 GCA_002280275.1 Caulobacter vibrioides
CGCGGTCAACCAGATCGTCCACAAATCCAATGCCCGGCTGGAAGAGGACATGGCGACCTGCGCCAGATGGCGGGTGCCGATCATCATCACCTCGCTGGGCGCGCGCGAGGATGTGAACGCCGCCGTCACCGGCTGGGGCGGGATCACCCTGCACGACGTGATCGACGACCGTTTCGCCCGCAAGGCGGTGGAAAAGGGCGCGACCGGCCTGATCGCGGTGGCGGCGGGCGCGGGCGGCCATGCGGGCACGCTGTCGCCCTTCGCGCTGGTGCAGGAAATCCGCCAATGGTTCGATGGGCCGCTGGCGCTGTCCGGCGCGATCGCCCATGGCCGCTCCATTCTGGCCGCGCGGGCGATGGGGGCCGATGTCGCCTATATCGGCAGCGCCTTCATCGCCTGCGCCGAAAGCCGCGCCATCGCCGCCTATAAACAGGGCATTGCGCAAGGCCGGGCCAGCGACATCGTCTATACGAACCTGTTCACCGGCGTTCATGGCAATTATCTGCGCGCGTCCATCATCGCGGCGGGCCTCGACCCGGATAATCTGCCGGTCAGCGATCCGACGAAGATGAATTTCGGGTCCGGCGGCAATCAGGCGGCCAAGGCGTGGAAGGATATATGGGGATCGGGTCAGGGCATTGGCGCGATCGACGCGGTCCTGCCCGCCAGCGACCTGATCGCGCGTTTCGCCAGCGAATATGAGGCCGCGAAAGCCAACCTCTGCGGCTGAGGGGATCGAGCGCGGGCCGGGGCCGTCCTTGCCGCCGGGGGTGCGGACCGCCGCACCCGCCGGCAGGACAAGGATCGGCGTTTTCCGCGTTCAGCCCATATGGCAGGCGCAGAATTTATGGCCCTCAGGGTCCCGGAAATAGGACATGTAAAAACCCGGCCCCCGCTCACCGGGCGCGCCCTCGTCGGTCGCGCCCAACGACAGCGCCTTGGCGTGGAAAGCGTCCACCGCCCCCCGGTCGGGCATGTCCAGCGCGATCATCCCGCCATTGGCCGCCGTCGCCGCCTTGCCGTCGAACGGCACCAGCACGCCCAGCACCAGCTTGCCATCCTTGCCGAAAAGCACCCCGCCGCGGGGATGATCGAACATCTTGGCAACGCCCTGCGTGGCCAGTAATTCGGTGTAGAACGGCTCCGACTTCGCCAGATCATTGGTACCAATCGTCGCATAGCTCAGCATCAGGCAACTCCTCTTCTTTCCGTCATCGGTCATATCAGCTTTTATTCTGGCAGGCACAGGTTCCGGGGCCGAAAAGCCTGTCTGCGTGCGCCTATCGAGCAGGCGTGCGGCCCTGTATATTTCGACCTGACTGCCCAGTTCCACCACGCGGTTGGTGGGCAGGCGGAAAAACTCCATCGCGCTTTCCGCGTTGCGCAGCATCCACGCGAATATCTTTTCCCGCCAGACCGCCATGCCGGGCCGCGACGAAGGCAGCAGCGTCTGGCGCGCCAGAAAGAAGCTGGTATCCATCATTTTGAAGCTCTGCCCGCAATCATGCACGCGTTTCAGCGCGGCGGGCACGTCCGGTTCCTGCATGAAGCCATAATCGAGCCGCAGGCGGAAGAAACCGCGCCCCAGATCCTCCAGCTTGCACCGTTCCTCATCAGGCACCACCGGCACATCGGAAATCTTGACGGTGAGCAGCACCACCCGCTCATGCAACACCTTGTTGTGCTTCAGATTGTGGAGCAGCGCATGGGGCACGCCGTCGGCGGTCGATGTCATGAACACGGCCGTCCCCGGCACGCGCACGGCGCTGTTGGCGGCGCTGGCGACGAATACCGGGATGGGCATCGCCGATTCGCGCAGCCGCTCCATCATCAACTGGCGCCCCCGCGCCCAGGTGGTCAGCAGCGTGAAGATGACGAAGCCGATCAACAACGGCACCCAGCCGCCATCTGGCACCTTGGTCAGGTTAGCCGCGAAATAGGCGCCGTCGATGATGTAAAATACGCTGAGAAACGCCGCCGCGCTCGCCCAATGCCATTTCCACAGGC
>NCDQ01000492.1 GCA_002280275.1 Caulobacter vibrioides
CGCGTGCCGATGGCGCAGCAGGTGCGGTTGACCGATCTGGCTCATGGCGGCGGCTGTGGCTGCAAGCTGTCGCCGGCCGTCCTGCGGGAGATCCTGGCTGGAATCCCCCAGGGGGCCCTGTTTCCGAACCTGATGGTGGGAACCGAGACCTCTGACGACGCCGCGGTTTGGCGGTTGAACGATGAGCAGGCCCTGGTCGCCACCACCGACTTCTTCATGCCCGTGGTGGATGACCCCTACGACTTCGGACGGATCGCCGCGACCAACGCCATCTCCGATGTCTATGCCATGGGGGCGACGCCGATCTTTGCGCTCGCCATTGTCGGCATGCCGATCGGCAAGCTGTCGACCGAGCAGATCTCCGGAATCCTTTCCGGAGGGGCGGCGGTGTGCGCCGCCGCTGGCATTCCCGTGGCCGGCGGTCATTCCATCGACAGCGTCGAGCCGATCTACGGCCTGGTGGCCCTGGGCCTGGTTCATCCCGACCGGGTGATGACCAACCGCAAAGCGCAGGCGGGCGATATCCTGCTGCTCACCAAGGGCCTGGGCGTTGGCGTGCTCAGCGCGGCCTTCAAGCAGCAACGGCTGGACGGGGCGGGTTATGAGGCCCTGATCTCGTCGACCACACAGCTCAACCGGATCGGCGCAGAACTGGGCGGCTTCGGCGGGGTCCACAGCGTCACGGACGTCACCGGTTTTGGACTGTTGGGACACGCCCTGGAAATGTGCCGCGGGGCGGGTCTGGGGGCCGAGATTCGTGCTGAGGCTCCAGTTCTCTTGCCCGGCGTTGCGGCCCTGTCCCAGGCCGGCGTGCGGACGGGCGCCTCGGGGCGCAACTGGGCCAGCTATGGCGAGGTCGTGACTCTGCCAGATGATTTCCCCGAGTGGCGACGAGACATCCTGTGTGACCCACAGACCAGCGGCGGCCTGCTGATCGCCCTGGATGAGGCTGCCCTGCCGGCGCTCACCGCCCGGCTGGCGGAGCTGGGCGCCGAGGCGTCCGCCGTGGTGGGAAGAATGGTGACGGGCGAGCCGTCAATTCGGGTGATCTGATCGCTCGCCATCCGGCTGGACCTTGCCGTCCACCAGGTGAATCCGGCGATCGCAGCGGGCGGCGACATGCTCGTCGTGGGTGCAGATCAGAAAAGTCCCGCCGTCCTGGCGATTGACTTCTCCCATCAGGTCCAGAACCTGCCCGGCCGAACGAAGGTCGAGATTTCCCGTCGGCTCGTCGGCGATGATCAGGTCGGGCTTGTTCATCAACGCCCGGGCGATCGCCACCCGTTGTTTTTGCCCCCCAGACAGCCGCGTGGCGGGAAAGTCAGCCCGATCTGAAAGGCCGACGCGGTCCAGCAGGGACAGGGCGCGCCGGCGCATCTCTGGGCTTATGCCGCCAGCCGGCGCCGCGGCTGGAAAGGCCACATTCTCCATGGCGGTGAAGTCCGGCAGCAGATGGTGGAACTGGAAAACGAACCCCAGGCGCCGGTTGCGGAAGGCCGCCCGCGCCTTCTCGTTCAGCCTATCGACTCGCTCACCGGCGATCTGGATCTCGCCCGCCGTGGGCCGCAGCAGCAGGCCCAGGATCGACAGCAGGGTGGACTTGCCCGACCCCGAGGCCCCGACCAGGGCCACCAGCTCGCCGGTCGCCAGGTCCACGTCGACGCCACGCAGCACCTCGGTTTCCTCATCGCCATTGCGGAAGGTCATGACGATCCCCCGGGCCTGCAGAACCTGGCTCATTGCTGGATCGCCTCCAGAGGATCAATCCGAGAGGCCGACCGGGCCGGGAAGGCCGAGGCAAGAACCGCCCCCAGGGTCGTCAGGATCAGCACCGCCACATAGCCGCCGCGCTCAGGGGCGATTGGCAGCGGCGGATTTCCGTCGGCGTCTGTCAGGGAGGCGAGGAAGGTGCAAAGCCCGTAGCCGCTTGCGCATCCCAGCAGGCCGCCCGCCAGTCCGATCAACAGGCCCTGCAGCATGAAGACCGCCACGATGAAGCCAC
>NCDQ01000493.1 GCA_002280275.1 Caulobacter vibrioides
GATGATCTTCGACGTGCTGGCCATCCGTCTGAACGCAGAGAAGGCGGGCGATGCGCGCCTGCGCATGGTGTTCGTTTTCCCGGATCGCAAAGAGCGCTTCCTTGTGGAGGTCCGCAACGGCGTGCTGGTCGCTCAACCCTCGATGGGCGGTGAAGGCGCGGACGCCACGCTCAGCGTCGATAGGCCCGTGTTCTTGGACTCCTTGTTCCGGGGGACCTCGCTGCTGCCGAAGATCCTGAAGGGCGAAGTCAAGCTGGAGGGCGATCGCGCAGCCATGAGCCGCCTGGCGGGATGGTTTGACACTTTCCCCACCGACTTCCCGATCGTAACGCGCCCCAACTAGTCGATTTTGGGCAAGAAATTTGCGCTGCTTGCGACCGATCGTTCGGGTGGCGCAAATTGCTTGCTCGATTCGGGGGCTCTGTGTAGAAAGTCAGGCATGACTGTCGCGCGCGACCTGCTTTCGCTTCGGCTTATCAGCCCCTGGGCGCTCTAGGGGCCGCGCATCGTCGTGGCCGGGCGCACAGGGGATGATTGAACCCGCAGCCCGCACGCAGACACACCCCTTTCGACGAGTACTCCCATGACCACCGTACCCGCTGGCGCTATCAGCAAGCGCGACAACGTCGTCGTATTTGACACCACCATGCGCGATGGCGAGCAGTCGCCCGGCGCGTCCATGTCGCTGGAAGAAAAGCTGGAACTGGCCAAGATCCTCGAGGAGATGGGGGTCGACGTCATCGAGGCCGGCTTCCCGATCGCCTCGAACGGCGACTTCGAGGCCGTCCGTCAGATCGCCGAACTGATCACCGAGAGCACCGTCTGCGGTCTGGCCCGGGCCGCCGCCGGCGACATCGATCGCTGCGCCGAGGCCGTTCGTCGCGCCAAGCGTGGCCGCATCCACACCTTCATCTCCACCAGCCCCGTACACATGAAGTACAAGCTGCAGATGGAGCCGGACGCGGTTCTGGAGGCGATCACCCGTTCGGTCAGCCACGCCCGCAATCTGGTCGGCGACGTCGAGTGGTCGGCCGAGGACGCCACCCGCACCGAGCGCGACTTCCTGAAGCGCTGCGTCGAGGCGGCGATCAAGGCCGGCGCCACGACGATCAACCTGCCCGACACCGTCGGCTACTCGTATCCGTCGGAGTATGGCGAGCTGTTCCGGGACGTGATCACCAGCGTTCCGGGCGCCGACAAGGCGATCTTCTCGGCGCACTGCCACAACGACCTGGGTCTGGCGGTGGCCAACTCGATCGCCGCCATCGAAGGCGGCGCGCGCCAGGTCGAGGTGGCGATCAACGGCATCGGCGAGCGCGCCGGCAACGCCGCGCTGGAAGAGATCGTCATGGCCCTGCGCGTGCGCGGCGATCATCTGCCTTACGGCACGAGCGTTGATCCGGTGCACATCACCCGCGCCAGCCGCTACGTCTCGGCCATCACCGGCTTCCCGGTGCAGTTCAACAAGGCGATCGTCGGCAAGAACGCCTTCGCGCACGAGAGCGGCATCCACCAGGATGGCATGCTGAAGAACGCCGAGACCTACGAGATCATGAAGCCGGAAGACGTGGGGCAGGGCGCCACGAACCTGGTCATGGGTAAGCACTCGGGCCGTCACGCGTTCCGCGAGAAGTTGAAGGCGCTGGGCTACGAGCTGGGCCAGAACGCGCTGAACGACGCCTTCGGTCGCTTCAAGGAGCTGGCCGACAAGAAGAAGCACGTCTTCGACGACGACATCGTCGCCCTGGTCGACGACGCCCTGGCCCGTGGCTCGGAGAAGATCCGTGTGTCGCGCCTCCGTGTCGTGGCCGGCACCGACGGTCAGTCGGCCGAGCTGACCCTGGACATCGACGGCGTCCCCAGCACGGCCGAAGCCACTGGCGACGGTCCCGTCGATGCGGTGTTCAACGCCATCCACAAGATCGTGCCGCACAGCGCGGCCTTGCGCCTCTTCCAGGTGCATGCGGTCACCGAGGGCACGGACGCCCAGGCCCAGGTCCAGGTTGATCCTGTCCGTCAAGCTTGCCGGCCCGCCGTGGCCGTGCGAACGCACGCGCGTTTTGAAGGCGGCTCTTCGCGCATCGCGGAGAGGAGGGGCGTTTGATCTGGATTCCCATCACCATCGGCGCGGCCGCCCTCCAGGTCGCGCGTAACGCCGCCCAGCGCTCGATCATGGGTGAGGCCGGACCCTGGGGCGCGACCCTGGTGCGGTTTCTGTTCGGGCTTCCTTTCGCAACTGTCTTTGCGGCGACCGCTTGGCTTGTGACGCCCGGAGCGACGGCGCACCCTACGGCGCACTTCTGGCTTGCCTGCGCGGCGGGGGCGGGCCTGCAGATCGCCGCGACGGCGGCTCTGCTGACCGCCATGCAGCGTTCGACCTTTGCGCTCGGCACGGCCATGCAGCAGAGCGGTCTTCCGTTCGCGCTGGTCTGGGGCGTCCTGTTCTTCGGGGACCATGTCGGTTTGGTGACCTGGGGGGGCGGACTGATCGCCTCCTTGGGTCTTGCGATCCTGACCTGGCCGCGCGGTGACGTGGTGATCCGCAAAGGAGCCGTTCTTGCAGGGCTGGGATCGGGCGCGATCTTCGCGCTCAGCGCCAACTGCTTTCGGCAAGCCAGTCTGGCCTTTGAGCCGGCGCATCCGGCCGCTTCGGCCTTCGTGACGGTGATGTTTTTCAAGCACAAAAAGACCGAGATGCCGACGGAGGCGACCGCGCTGCCCGGACGGGCTGAGCCGCTGGCAACGGCGACACATCAT
>NCDQ01000494.1 GCA_002280275.1 Caulobacter vibrioides
AGGGCCCGCGCGAAGGGCCGGGTTGTGTCCTCGCTCTAGGGCGGTTACGACCTTCAGGCGCTAGGGCGTTCCGCCGCAGCGCATGTACGCGCTCTTCAGGAGGGGTGAGAAGACGGCGCGGCCCTTGGGGTCGCCTGACTTCTCTTTATCATGGTCGACTCCACCATCGCCGTCCCCCCATCTGCGCCCGCACGATCGGGCGTCATCACCTTGGCGCGCCACGGTGAACCGGCCTTGTCGCGCAAGGTCCGCCTGAACGCGCCCGAGTACGGCGAGTGGTGGGGCCGCTACGAAGAGGGCGGCTTGAAAGCTGGCCAGACTCCGCCAACCACTTTGGTGGAGATCGCCCGAGACGCCGACACCATCATCGCGTCGACCCGTCTACGCTCGATCGAGACCGCCAGAGCGGTCGTTGGGACGCGGGCCTTCGCCACCGATCCGACCTTCATCGAGGCGCCCCTGCCGCCGCCGCCCTGGCCTCTGTGGCTGAAGATGTCGCCCAAGCGCCTGGGCTTCTTCGCACGCTTCTGGTGGTGGTTCTTCGACCATCACGGCGGCCAGGAGACGCGAAAAGAGGCCAAAGCGCGCGCCGGACAGGCAGCAGACCTGCTGATCGAGATCGCCGGGAGCGGCCAGAACGTGCTGGTTCTGGCGCACGGCTTCTTCAACTGGATGATCGCCGACGCGCTGAAGCAGCGGGGCTGGGCCAAGATTGTTGATGAAGGTCACGCCTATTGGAGCATCAAGCGCTTCCGCCGCGCCTGACCGTTCAAAGCCTCTTCCCTTAACCACGCCTTGGCTCTAGGCCGTTGCCCGCACCGCCTGTCGCCACTAGGCTGACGGCTGTTCACCTGAGAGTTGAAATGACTGACGCCGCGAACACGCCCGCTGACATCTCCGCCCTCAGCTTCGAGGAAGCGCTGTCGCAGCTGGAGCGCATCGTGCAGGAGCTGGAGTCCGGTCAGGCCGCCCTTGAGCGCTCGATCGACATCTACGAGCGCGGCGCAGCCCTTAAGGCGCACTGCGAGAAGAAGCTCGAGGCCGCGCGCTTGAAGGTCGAAAAGATCGTGCTGGGGCAGGGCGGCGCGGTGGCCGCGGAACCGGCCGAGTTCAACTGATGCCCGGCGTCCGCCCGGCGTGCGAGGGGAGCCCCTCATGAGCGACCTTGCCAAGCGGATCGTCCAGGCCGCCGACATCGTCACGGTGGCGCTGGACGAGCTGTTGCCGCGCGCTGACGGTCCCGAGAGCCGCCTGACCGAAGCCATGCGTTATGCGGCCTTAGGTCCGGGCAAGCGCCTGCGGCCGTTCTTCGCCCTGGAAACCGGCAAGATGTTCGACCTGCCCGAGCGGCCGGTGCTGCGCGCAGCCTGCGCGCTGGAATGCATTCACGCCTACAGCCTGGTGCATGACGACCTGCCGGCCATGGACGACGACGACGTGCGTCGGGGCCGTCCGACGGTTCACAAACAGTATGACGAGGCCACGGCCATCCTGGCGGGTGACGCCCTGCAGACGGCCGCCTTCGAGATCATGGCCCACCCCGACACCCACGACGACGGCCATGTCCGTTCCGAGCTGGTGCGCAAGCTGGCCATCGCCTCGGGCGCGCGCGGCATGTGCGGCGGCCAGATGATCGACCTCCTGGGCGTGCGCGACGACCTGGGAGCGGTGGCGCGGATGCAGCGCCTGAAGACCGGCGCGCTGATCGCCTTCGCCTTCGAGATCCCGTTGATCATCGCCCGCGCCAAGGACGCCGAGCGCTCGGCCCTGATGGCGTTCGCCCAGGACCTGGGCCTGGCCTACCAGATCGTCGACGACATCCTCGACGCCGAGGGCGACGAAGAAACCCTGGGCAAGGCCGCCGGCGGCAAGGACGCTGTCAAGGGCAAGGCCAACTACGTCACTTTGTTGGGGTTGGATGCAGCCAAGGAGCGCGTGGCGCTTTTGGCCGAGCAGACGCGTTCCCATCTCGAAATCTTTGGCGAACGAGCCGAACAT
>NCDQ01000065.1 GCA_002280275.1 Caulobacter vibrioides
TGTCGTCCGTCACCGTGTAGGTGCGCGGACCCGTGTCGACCGGCCGGTAGGTGGTGATGTTCATGGCGACGCCGGTGGTCGGCACGCCGGTCAGATTGGCCAGGCGATTGGGGCTGGTCGTCGGGCCAAAGGGGTTCCAGTAGGCGTTCGCGGCGATGCTGATCGGCGCGGTGCTCAGCGGCGCCGACTGCTCGCGGCTGCCGGTGAACAGGGCGTGATAGTAGCCCGCCTCGCCGTAGGCGGTGATGTCGCCGAAGTCGTGCTCGACCGTCGAGAACAGGTTGGTCCGCTCGACGCCGCCCTTCAGGGTGCGGTCAGGGTTTTCGTCATAGCGCAGCACGCGGCTGTTGGCGCCGGTGATCGTGCCCGAGCGGATGCAGAGATTGCCAGACAGCGCGGTGCTGGAGCAGCCTGCGGCGGTGTTGCTGGTCGGCTCGATGTGGAACACGCCCGAGGTCGTCAGCGCCGTTGTCCCCAGCCGCACAACCGTGGATGACGGGATCAGGGTGAACGAACCCCAGGGGCTGGAGGTCGAGCGGCTGTCGAAACTGGTGTTGCCCGCCCACGGGGTGTTGGCAACCTGCGGACGGTGATCCTCGCTGGCGGCGTAGTCGCGCTCGGAGGCCATCAAACGGCTGCGGCCGGTGTAGTTGCCAAAGAAGGTCAGGCGCGTGCCGTCTTCCAGGCGCGTGCCGGCCTTCACGTTGAACGAGCCCTCGCGATAGCCGGTGCCTTCTGAACCGCCGTACTGGGCCGACATCTGCAGGCCGCGGAACTTGGTGTCGAGCACGGTGTTGACGACGCCCGCCACGGCGTCGGCGCCGTAGATGGCCGCCGCGCCGTCGCGCAGCACTTCCACGCGCTTGACGCCCGCCACCGGGAACGCGTTGGTGTTGACGGTCTGCACCGGCACAAAATTCTCGGTCTGGGTGCCCGGCGCCAGCACGGCGCGACGGCCGTTCAGCAGCGCCAGGGTGTTGCCGGTGCCGAGACTACGCAGGTTGAGCGAGGCCACGTCGCCGCGCGCGTCGTTCAGATTGCCGGTGGTGCGGGCTTCCTGGAACTGGACGTCGCCGGCCTGGGGGATCGCGCGGAACAGCTCGTCGCCCGAGACGGCGCCGGTGGCGATGATCTCCTGCTCGCCGACGACCGTGACCGGCAGGGCTTCGGTCGTCCGAGCGCCTTCGATCTGCGAGCCGACGACGATGACCGCTTCGACGATCTGAGCCTCTTCACTCGTCGCGCCGGCCCCCGCGCTGGCGGACTGGGGGCGTTCGAACGGCGCCGGGCGCAGCGTGATGGTCTTGCCGTCGTCCGACTGAACGACCAGGCCGGCGGCCTTGGCGAGGCGCTCCAGAGCGTCGGCGTCGGCCAGATCGCCGGTCACCGCCGGCGTCTGCTTGCCCGAGGCGGCCTCGAACGGGAACAGCACCTGCTTGCCCGATTGCTTGGCGAAGGCCTGCAGCGCGGCCACCGCGTCGCCGGCCGGAATGTTGAAGGTGCGGCGGGCGTCTTGCGCCAGCGCCGGGCCGGCCAGAACCAGGACGGCGGCCGACGCCATCAGGAAGCCGCGAACCGCGCGGCGACGGGTGTTGATCGTCATTTTCTTATTTACCCCTCGGGACGCCCTCCATCCCCATGGAGGACCGCCTTGGAAGGATCGACGCACGCCTGTCGGGTTTCCGCCAGTGGCGAAGGAACTTTTTTAGCCTCAATCCCGCGTGTCATCCCGGCCGGACCCCGGCGAAAGCCGGGGGTAGAGCCAGGACCCAGGGGCGGCGCGCGAGGCGTTCCGTCATCCCCCGGGCCCCGGATAGCCTCTGCGAGGCTTCCGGGATGACACCCGGTTGGCGGGGCAAGAGATCTATCCCTTGCGCGACAACCGGATGTCGCCGTCTGCGTCCTCGGCGGCCGTGACCGGGAAGGCGCTGGTGACCGCGTCGACGAAGCTTTGAGGCTCGGTGGTCTGGAAATAGCCGGCCAGACGAAGGTTCGCGATCGAGGGGTCCACAATCCGCACCTGGCGCCGGTTGTAGCGATTGAACTCGGCTGCGGCCTGCTCCAACGACTGGCCGTTCAGCGCGATGGCGCCCTGGCGCCACGCGAGAACCCGGTCGATCTCGCCGTCCGAAATGGCGCGAGACCGGCTTCCGGTGGAATTATAGACCGCCGCGACGCCGGCCTTGAGACGCAGCTCGTCCTTGGGCTCGGCGGGTTCGGGATCGAGCGCGACGACGCCCCGCTTGACCGTCACGGCCGCGCCGTCGCCGCCCAGGCGCACGGCCAGCTCCGAAACGCCGTCGGCCTGCATGACCGCGTCATTGGCGCGAACCACGAAGGGACGCGCGTCGTGGGCCGCCTCGAACACGGCCTCGCCGCGCACCAGACGCACCTCACGCACCCCGCGCCGGTAGCGGACCACGACCTTGCTGTCGGTGTTCAGCTCGATCCGGCTGTTGTCGCTCAGCACCACGACGCGGCGCTCGCCGATGGCCGTGGCGTAGGCCGTGCCGCCGCCGAAGGTGGTCACCCCCGCGACCGACAGGGCCAGCACGGCGGCGGCGGCCATGCTCCGCGCCCATGGCGATTGGCCAAGGCGCGACAACACCGGACGCCGCTCGGCCGCCAGCAGGTCGCGGTCGAGCCGCTCGGCCGACGGCCGCATGGCGCGCAGGCGCGCAAGCCGCGCCCAGGCGACGGCCTCGCGTTCGAAGGCGGCTTCGTGTTCGTGGCTTTCGTCGCGCCAGGCCTCGAAGGCGGCGCGATCGGCGGCGGAACACGCGGCGTCGTCAAGCCGAACCACCCAGAGGGCGGCGGCCTGCCTTACCGCTTCGCGTCGTGATCCCGTCTCGCGCTCCATGAGCGTCCTTCGTCGACCTTACTCTTACGCCCGATACGTCGTCCCAACTTGTCGGAACAGTACCGAAGACCCTTCACCAAATGCTTCTCGACAGTAGAGACGGACAGGCCCAGCCGAACCGCTATCTCGTCCGGCGAGAGACTGTAAACTTTTCTCAACGTGAAGACGCGTCGACACTGTGTCGGCAGCTCCGCGATCGCTTCGGCCAGCAAACGCAGCTCCTCCCGCGATTCGAGGGCGGCCTGGGCGCTGGGCGCCTCGTCCAACGGCTCGATGCGGTCGAAGTCGGCCACCGCCGTGATGGTCAGCACCTTGCGGCGACGCAACGCGTCCAGCGCGCAGTTGCGCAGGATGCGGGTGGCGAACGCGCCCGGATTACCGATCTCGCGCCAGGTTTTGCAGGCGATCGCGCGGGCGAAAGCCTCGTGAACCAGGTCCTCCGGATCGGTCTGGCCGTCGCGACAGAACCGCCGCGCATAGGCCAGCAGATCCGGCTCCAGCGGCAGGATGTCACGCCGAAACCAGGCGCGCCTGTCTTCGTCCTCTTGAGCCATCAACGCTCCCCTCAAGCTTCAGCGAAGCCGAAAGGGCGGCCGATGGCAACCCGGCGACAGCGCATCGCCGGGCTGCGCCACGTATTCGCCTAGTCCTCGAGCCGGTTGTGACGCGTGTCCTTCAGGAAGAGGCCGCCGACCACCGCGGTGATCCCGGCGATGATCACCGGGTACCAGAGGCCCGAATAGATATCCCCCGTCGCCGCCACGATGGCGAAGGCCGTGGTGGGCAGGAAGCCGCCGAACCAGCCGTTGCCGATGTGATAGGGCAGCGACATCGCCGTGTAGCGGATACGGGTCGGGAACAGCTCGACCAGCATCGCCGCGATCGGGCCATAGACCATGGTCACGTAGATCACGAGCAGCGCCAGAAGGCCGATCACGACGGGCTTGTTGACCAGGGCCGGATCAGCCTTGGCCGGATAGCCGGCGGCCTTCAGCTGATCGCCAAGGTCGGCCTCCCAGGCCTTGCGGGCGTCGGCGAAGGCCTTGCCCGTCGCGCCCTGAGCCTCGAGGCCGTTCAGGGTGACGCCGCCGACCTGCACCGTGGTGGGCGCGCCCACCGGCGCGGCCTGGACGCTGTAGCTGACGCCGGACTTGGCCAGATAGGCCTTGGCCACGTCGCAGGGCGTGTTGAACTGGGCCTTGCCGATCAGGTCGAACTGGAAGGCGCAAGTGGCCGTGTCAGCCGTCACCACCACCGGGGCGGTGGCCTCGGCCTTGGCCAGGACGGGGTTGGCGTAGGTGGTGATCGCCTTGAAGATCGGGAAATAGGTCAGCGCCGCCAGCAGGCAGCCCAGGATGATGATCGGCTTGCGGCCGATCTTGTCCGACAGCCAGCCGCAGATCACGAAGAACGGTGTGCCGATCAGCAGCGCCACGGCCACCAGGGTGTTGGCCAGCGCCCCGTCCAGCTTCAGGGTCTTTTCCAGGAAGAACAGGGCGTAGAACTGGCCGGTGTACCAGACCACCGCCTGGCCCATGGTCAGGCCGACCAGCGCCAGCAGCACGATCTTCAGGTTGGGCCAGTTACCGAAGGCCTCGGCCAGCGGCTTCTTGCTGCCCTTGCCCTCGGCGATCATGCGCTCGAAGGTCGGGCTCTCGTGCAGCTTCAGGCGGATCCACAGCGATACGCCCAGCAAGAGCAGCGAGACCAGGAACGGAATGCGCCAGCCCCAGGCCTTGAACGCCTCCTCGCCCAGCTGGATGCGGGCGGCCAGGATCACGGCCAGCGACAGGAACAGGCCAATGGTCGCCGTCGTCTGGATCCAGCTCGTATAGAAGCCGCGCTTCCCGGGCGGGGCGTGCTCGGCCACATAGGTCGCCGCGCCGCCGTACTCGCCGCCCAGCGCCAGCCCCTGCACCAGGCGCATCAGCACCAGGGCGATCGGCGCGGCCACGCCGATCTGGGCGTAGGACGGCAGAAGGCCCACGACGAAGGTCGAGACCCCCATCAGCAGCATGGTGATCAGGAAGGTGTTCTTGCGGCCCCACAGGTCGCCCAGCCGCCCGAAGATCAGCGCCCCCAGCGGTCGGATTGCGAAGCCGGCGGCGAAGGCCAGCAGGGCCAGGATGAAGCCGGTCGTCTCGTTGACGCCCGAGAAGAAGTGGCTGGTGATGATCGGCGCCAGCGAGCCGTAGAGATAGAAGTCGTACCACTCGAACACCGTGCCGAGCGACGACGCCCCCACCACCATGGTGTCGCGCCCCTTGGCCGGAGCGGCCTGGCTTTCAGCCCCCATACGCCTTCCCTTCCCTCTTAAACGCCGCATGTCGTCTGCGGTCGTCCCCAACGCCGCGACCCTAGCTCAGCGAACGCCCGTCTTGCGATGGGGAATTATGGTAGCGGTCACTTTTTTCTGCGCCGCCCTTCCCCCGTGATGGGGAGCGAGACAAATTTCGTCCCTCGTGCGATCACCCGTCGACACCAAGGGAGCCGCCATGACCGCTTCGAAGATCGTCCGCCGCGCCCTGATCGGCGCCCTGGCCGCCGCCCCGCTTTTGCTGGGGGCCGCCTCCCCCGCCCTCGCCGCCGGCAAGCCGCGCGTGGCGATTGTGACCGACAAGGGGACCATCGTCGTCGAGCTGGAGGACAAGAAGGCCCCGATCACCTCGGAAAACTTCCTGCGCTATGTCGACAAGCGCCGCTTCGACGGCGGCCAGTTCTTCCGCGCCAACCGGGCCAAGGGCGCGCCGGGCCAGGGCTCGATCCAGGGCCAGCCCAAGCCCTATTCGCGCCGCGCCCCGCCGATCGCCCACGAGAGCACGTTGAAGACCGGCCTCAAGCACAAGGCCGGCGCCATCTCGATGGGCCGCGACGCCCCCGGCAGCGCCACCGCCGACTTCTTCATCTGCGCCAGCCCCCAGCCCTATCTCGACGCCAAGCCCGGCAAGAGCGACGCCGCCCAGGGCTACGCCGTCTTCGGCTATGTCGTCGAAGGCATGGACGTCGTGAAGAAGATCCTCAGCGGCCGCACGGACGGGCCGACCAACGTGCCGTCGATGAAGGGCCAGATCCTCAACCCGCCGGTGAAGATCATCAGCATGAAGCGGGTGTGAGGGGGAGGGCCGTGGGGGACGACGCCGTCCAAAGCTAATCGGCGCTAGGCCGCGCGTTGGAGCAGCGCCTTCATCAAATCGAGCGTCTGGGGGGACTTGGCCAGTTGCGCCTGCGCACTGGGATCTCTGATCAGCTTCAGCGCCTCAGAGCGAGCCTTGTCGGCCACCGCCCCCGTCGGACCCGTTTCACCCATCGCGAGCTTAACGAGCAAACTCAGGCGGTCCCCCAACGGCGCTGGAGCCCGCGACACCATGGTCAGGAAGCGCGTTTCGGTTTCGATCTGGTCGCCAATTTCCCCAAGCTTGGCGCACAAGGGTTCGAGATCCTCGCGTGCGAGGCCAGAGCGCCCGAGCGACCGCTGTAGCCCCGCAAGTTGAGTGAGCTTGGCCATGGGAGAACCCGGCCCTTTACGCAGCTCATCCTCAAGGCGCCGGTTGCCGATGTTGGCGATGATCCATTTTGCCGCCTGGCGCTTGCTGGACGCGCCTATGACATTCTCGGCCAACCGGATCAGCATCCTGATCTCGTCATAGGCCGAACGGTCGTGACCCAGCAGCGCATCGATGAAGCCACCGCTGAGCAAGGACTTGGAACGGGTGGAGAAGGCGATCTGGATATCCTCGCCCTGCAGGACGCCGCCGGCGGCCACCATCAGACTCATGGCCAGAGCGCGTAAGAACTCGATCTCGGCTTCAGCATCCGCCGGCTTGAGCCGGCGCACGCCATTGAGCTCGGTCAAGACAAGCGTCGCGATCGCCTTGCGAACGGTCGTGAACTCGCCGACCGTCAGCCAGTCGCTCAATCGACGCGCGGCGTCTGGCAGCTCCGGCATGCAGGCGCGGACGCTGGCCTCATGTTGAATCAGGGTCTGCACGGCGACACCGCCGGTCAGTCGGATCATCATCGCCAGCCTGTCGCCCAGGTCCGCGTCCGCAGCGTTCAGCAGATCGGCCATGCCGGCCTTTGAGCCAACGATCTCGACCAGCGGCAGCTCGATCGCCTCTAGCGCAATGGCGCGAGCGGTCGGCTCCTGCGGCGCTGCGGCGGCGAGGTCGAGCAGGCGGACGATCTTGTCGGACCAGCTTTTGGCCGGCGCGATCGAGGCGGCCACACCCGCGCCAAGCAGGAACGCGCGGTCAGGATCGTCGACCAGGCGCTTGGCGGCGTTGCTGAACCCTTCCTTATCGAGATCGGGCAGGACACCCTTCCGAAACGCCCTCATCAGGTCTGCAATGGTTCGCTCGACCAGGCCCTGGAAATGGCGGATGACCTCGTGAACGCTCTGACCACGGGCCTGAGCCTCCGGAACGGCGATCTTCTGCAAGGCGTGTTGCAGATCATTCCCCGAAGCGTCCAGCTTCTCCACGAGGTCGGGGCGATGCAGCAATTCGAAGGGCGTCGCCTTGTGTCTGGTTAGCCACCCCTCAAGGAGGCGACCGATGCGATCGCGGGCGTGGACGTTGTAGAGATCCGCAGGCTCGACGCAGAGCGGCGCGCGGTCGGAAGGCTCCTTCGGAGACTTGCCTCCATCGGCGTCCCCCTTGGTGAAGATCGCGACAGACCGATACTCGCCCGACTCGGCGTCATGCGTTTCCTTACTGACGCGAACGGCGACCGCACGGCCTTGCTCCAAGGCGTCCTCGGCCGCCTGGATGGCCTGCAAACGATTTTCCGTAGCAATCTCAAGCGTCCACTGGGCGCCAGCCCTTCGCCGGACGAACAACTCGTAATGGGCCTGACTCATACGCGTGGCCGTTGCACAACCTGGGCCTCCTGCACCGGCCAGATACGACCGAACGAAGCGGTTGACAGATAGACCAGCCCAAGTTGGTCAACACTTAACGGCCATCGACCGGCGACAGTTGGCCGCAGGCGTCAACGTCATCAACGCGCGCCGCCCCCCCCTACGCCACCGCCCCAAACGGCGCGACCACCGCCTGCGGCTTCGGCGCCGGGCAGTGCTTTTCCAGGAACTCGCCGTGGCTCGGCAGCCCCGCGACCTGGGCCGCCAGGATCGGGGCGGACTGGTCCAGGGTCTGGGTGATGACCGCGTAGGGCACGGTGTCGACCAGTTGCTGGTAGCGGCGCGGGCGCACGCCCATGCCTTCCATCACCGACTGCCAGGACGGGTTGCGGAACATGTCGTCGACGCCCTCGCGCAGCACGCCCTGGGCCTGGAACAGGGCCATGCGCTCCTTGAGGCTGTCAGGGATCGGGGCGTTGCGGACGTCGCGCCAGAACGGGGTGTCGTCGCGCTCCGTCGTGCAGTAGTGCAGCACGATGAAGTCGCGGATCTCCTCGTAGTCGGCGGTCATGCGGCGGTTGTACTCGGCCGCCAGGGCCGGGTCGAAGTCGCGGTCGGGCATGAACCGCAGCAGGAAGTCCATGCCGCGATAAATGAGGTGCAGGGCCGTCGACTCCAGCGGCTCGATGAAGCCGCCGGCCAGGCCCACGGCGACGACGTTCTTGTCCCACAGGCGCTGGCGCATGCCCGTCTTGAAGGCGATGAACATGGGGTTCATCAGCATCTGGCCCTCGACGTTCTTCACGAGGGTGGCGCGGGCCTCGTCGTCGCTGAGGTGGCGGGAGCTGAACACATAACCGTTGCCGGCCCGGTGCTGCAGCGGGATGCGCCAGCGCCAGCCGGCGTCCTCGGCCTTGGAGACCGTGTAGGGGTGCGGCGCGCCGACATTCTGCGTCTGCACGACGACGGCGCGGTCGCACAGCAGCATGTCCGACCAGTCGTTGAACGGCACGTCTAGGGTCTTGCCGATCAGCAGCGACCGGAAGCCGGTACAGTCGATGAAGAGATCGCCCTCGACCTCGCGGCCGTCCTTCATGACCACCTTGGCGACCGAGCCGTCGGGGTGGGTGACCACGTCGGTGACGATGCCCTCGGTGCGCTTGACGCCCCGCGCCTCGGCGTAGTCGCGCAGGAACTTGGCCACTAGGCGCGCGTCGACGTGCAGGGCGTAGCTGGCCCCGGCGATCAGGGTGCGCTGGGCCTTGAACGGCGGGATGAACTTCCACTGGTCGGCCATCACCGTGCCGGGCGCGAAGTCCTGCAGGTTGGACGGGTGACCGTTGGCCTTGGCGCGCAGCCAGCACTGGTAGAACTCGTGCGGGCCGATCGGGCCGCCGATGGCGCCGAAGGGGTGATAGTAGCG
>NCDQ01000495.1 GCA_002280275.1 Caulobacter vibrioides
GAGGCGGCGGTTTCGAGGCGCAGCAGCCCGAGCGGCGCGAGCCGATCGATCAGATCGGCGAGGCGTTCCGAACCAGGCGGCGGCCAGGGCGACGATCGCGCTTCTCCGTCGAGCCATGCGCGCCAGAAGCCCGCCTCGGGCGGGCCAATGATGGCGATCGTGTCCCGCGCCGCCCTGATGCTCTCAAGCAGCGGGGCGACGGCGGGCGCGCCGATCGCGCCCTGCTCCACGAACAGGATCTGGGCCTCCACGATGGGCAGGAGCGCGTGGCGGACAAGCGGATCGATCAGGATCACGGTCGCGCCATGCCGCTGGCCCTCGCCATCGACAACACACGCCCCCATCGGCGCGATCACGGCTTGCGCCGCCAGATGGCGATGCGGGGCGGCGTCGCCGGCCGCCCCGCGCCATGAGGCCCAGAGGTCGCCGACCACCAGCTCGCCTCGCCATGACGGCGGCTCATCTTCAAGCGGATCGGGGCCGTGCGGTCGCATCGCGGTCATCGTCACCTCGTTGCGCATCCTGGCCCCCGCGCCTCAGCAGTCAAGCGATACGCCCGCGTGCGAGGCAGGGCGATCGTCCGAAACTGGCTGGACTTAATCCCCTCCTGGGGGATAGGACATTTGCATGGCTCACGTAGTCCACGAAACCCATCCCGAGATCGTCAATCGGCTCAAGCGCGCCGAAGGACATCTGCGCAAGACCATCGCCATGATCGAGGCGGGCCGCACGTGCCTGGACCTGGCCCAGCAACTGCACGCCATCGAGAAGGCGGTCGCCGCCGCCAAAAAGACCTTGATCCACGACCATATCGATCACTGCCTGGCCCATGCGGCCGAAAATGATCCCAAGGGCGCGGCCAAGGCGATCGACGAACTCAAGACCATTACCAAGTACCTCTGAGGCGCCCATGACATCCCTCGCCGATCTCCTCGCGCAGGGCGCGGGGCATGCCTGGCTGTTCGTGCCCTCGGCCCTGCTGCTGGGCGCGTTGCACGGTCTTGAGCCGGGGCACTCCAAGACGATGATGGCCGCCTTCATCGTCGCGGTGCGCGGCACGGTCTGGCAGGCGATTCTGCTGGGGCTGTCAGCGACCGCCTCCCACACGGCGATCGTCTGGATCATCGGTCTGGCGGGCCTCTATTTTGGCCGCAACCTCGACCTCGACACGGCCGAGCCCTGGTTCCAACTGGCCTCGGCGGCGATCATCGTCGCCGTCGCGCTGTGGATGGTCTGGCGAACTTGGCGCGAAGGACGCGCCGCGGCCAACGAGCAGGACCACGATCATGGCCATGCTCATGACCACGACGACGAAGTCCGGCGGATCGACACCGGACACGGCGTCGTCGCCCTGGCGATCTTCGAGGATGGCGTGCCGCCCTGCTTCCGCATCACCGCAGAGCGCGGGCGCCCGCCGCGGGCCAGCGAACTGACCGTAACCACCACGCGGCCCGATGGCGCGGTCCAGACCTTCGCCTTCGCCGACAAGGGCGCTTTCCTGGAGTCGGTGGAGACGATCCCCGAGCCCCATGCGTTCGATGCGCGGCTGTCGATCGCCCATGGCTCGCACAGCCACGACTTCGACGTCGTCTTCGCCGAACACGACCATGGGCACGGCCATGACCATGGCGGCCTAGACGTCTCCGATCCTGGCTACCAGGACGCGCACGAGCGCGCCCACGCCAACGACATCAAGCAGCGCTTCGCCGGCCGCGACGTCACCACCGGCCAGATCCTCCTGTTTGGACTGACCGGCGGGCTGATCCCCTGCCCGGCCGCGATCACGGTCCTGTTGTTGTGCTTGCAGCTCAAACAGGTCGCGCTCGGCGCGACCCTGGTGCTGTGCTTCTCGATCGGCCTGGCCATCACCATGGTCACCGTCGGCGTGGTGGCCGCCTTGGGTATGCGCCATGCCGAAAAGCGGTTCGGGAGCGCTTTCGCGACCCTTGCCCGTCGC
>NCDQ01000496.1 GCA_002280275.1 Caulobacter vibrioides
ATAGGCCCCGGCGCGCAGGATGGCGCGCACGGTCGCGTCGAGCCGCTCCAGCTTCCAGTTCTGGGCCAGGCGCTTGACGATGGAGCGGTCGATCCGCCCCTGGTCGGCGACCACCCCCCGCACGATCTCGGCGAAGAAGACCTCGTCGGCCTCGGCCAGGGGATTGTCCTGGCCTTGCGTCTCGGTGTCGATCACCCCGCCGAAGCGGTGGTCGGTGAACTCTCGCACCACGGCGTCGACGCCCACGCCGCCGACCTCCATCTGATAGAGGGCCTGGACGGCGGCCAAGCGCGCCACCGAGCGGGCCTGGCGCGGGGGCTGGGTGCGGGGGGCCGCGCTCACGAGTTGGCTTCCACGTCTTCGTTCAATCCTTCGGCGCCCAGGAAGCGGGCGAAATCCTGGGTCTCGCGGAAATCGCGATAGACCGAGGCGTAACGGACATAGGCCACCTCATCGACGGCCTTCAGCGCCTGCATGACCAGCTCGCCGACCACGCTGGAGGGAATCTCGGTCTCGCCGCGGCTTTCCAGCTGGCGGACGATGGCCGACACCATACGCTCGATCCGGTCGGCCTCCACCGGCCGCTTGCGCAGCGAGATGGTGATCGACCGCACCAGCTTCTCCCGGTCGAACGGATTGCGCCGCCCGGACCGCTTGACGATGGTCAGCTCGCGCAGCTGCACCCGCTCGAAGGTGGTGAAGCGGCCGGCGCACTCTGGGCACGAGCGCCGGCGACGGATCGCGGCGCCATCCTCGGACGGCCGCGAATCCTTCACCTGGCTTTCGGCATGGCCGCAGAACGGGCAACGCAAGGCTCGGCTAACTCCCAGATGTAGCGGCCGAAGCCGCCCGCTCAGCTATAGATGGGAAAGCGAGCGGCCAGGTCCAGCACTTCCTTGCGGACTTCGGCCTCAACGGCGCCGTTGTCCTCGCCGCCCTTGGCCACGCCATCGGCGACCTGGGCGATCAGTTCGCCGATCCGGGTGAATTCGGCCTGTTTCAGGCCCCGGGTGGTGCACGCCGGGCTGCCCAGGCGGATGCCCGACGTCACCGACGGCGGCTTCGGGTCGAAGGGCACGCCGTTGTAGTTGCAAGTCAGGTGGGCGCGGCTGAGGCTGGCGGCCACGGCCTTGCCGGTGAGCTCGTCGCCCTTCGGACGCAGGTCGAGCAGCATCAGGTGGCTGTCGGTGCCGCCGGAGACGATGGCCAGGCCGTTCTTGATCAGCGAATCGGACAGGGCCTGGGCGTTGTCGACGACCTGGCGGGCATAGACCTTGAACTCGGGCTGCAGGGCCTCGCCGAACGCCACCGCCTTGGCGGCGATGATGTGCATCAGGGGGCCGCCCTGCAGGCCAGGGAACACGGCGCGGTTGATCTTCTTGCCGATCTCGAGGTCATTGGAGAGGACCATGCCGCCGCGGGGCCCGCGCAGAGTCTTGTGGGTGGTGGTGGTCACCACATGGGCGTGCGGCAGGGGGCTCGGGTAGACGCCGCCCGCCACCAGGCCGGCGAAGTGGGCCATGTCGACCCACAGATAGGCGCCGACCGAATCGGCGATCTCGCGGGCCCGCTTGAAGTCGATGATCCGGCCGTAGGCGGTGGCGCCGACGATAATCATCTTCGGCCGCTCGCGCTCGGCGGTCTCGGCCAGGGCCTCGTAGTCGATCAGGCCGTCCTGGCGGCGCACGGTGTAGGGCGCCGCATTGAACCACTTGCCGGACTGGTTGACCGGGCTGCCGTGGGTCAGGTGGCCCCCGGCGTTGAGGTCCATGCCCATGAAGGTGTCGCCGGGCTGCATCAGGGCCATGTACACGGCCTGGTTGGCCTGGGAGCCGGAGTGGGGCTGGACGTTGGCGTAGGCGCAACCGAACAACTGCTTGGCCCGTTCGATGGCCAATGCCTCCACCTCGTCGACCACCTCGCAGCCTTCGTAGTAGCGCCGGCCCGGATAGCC
>NCDQ01000497.1 GCA_002280275.1 Caulobacter vibrioides
AGCACGAACAGGGTCAGAGCCGTGGAGGTGATCAGACCGCCGATCACGACCGTCGCCAGCGGACGCTGAACCTCCGCGCCCGCGCCATGGCCAAGGGCCATGGGCACGAAGCCCAGCGATGCCACCAGGGCGGTCATCATCACGGGCCGGAAGCGTTCGAGCGCCCCCAGCGTCACCGCGTCGTCGACCGCCATGCCGTCCTCCTGGTTGCGCTTGATGGCGGCGATAAGAACGAGGCCGTTCAGCACCGCCACGCCCGAAACGGCGATGAAGCCCACCGCGGTCGATACCGAGAACGGAATCCCGCGCAGGAAGATGGCGAAGATCCCGCCCGCCAGGGCCAGGGGTACGGCGGTGAACACCGTGCCGGCCAGGGCCGCGCTGCGCAGCGCCATGTAGAGGACGCCAAAGATCATCAGGAAGCAGATGGGCACGATCAGACCCAGCCGCTTGCTGGCCGCCTGCAGGTTCTGGAACTGGCCGCCCCACTCGATGTACGAGCCGGCCGGCAGGCGCACCTGCTGGTCGATCTTCTTCTGGGCCTCGTCGACGAACGAACCCAGGTCGCGGCCAACGACGTTGGTCTCGACATAGATCCGGCGCTTGCCGTTATCGCGGCTGACCTCGTTGAGGCCTTCGGTGAAGTGGAAGCTAGCCAGTTGCCGCAGCGGCACCGAAGCGCGGGGGCCATTGCCGGTTTGCGGCAGCATCACCGGAATGGCGCCCAGGGCGTCCAGGTCGTCGCGCTTGGCTTTGGGTAGGCGCACGACGATGTCGAAGCGCTTGTCGCCTTCGAACACCTGACCCGCCTCGCGTCCGCCCAAGGCGGCCGAAGCGGTGTCGGCCACGTCCTGCACGGTCAGGCCGTAGCGGCCGATGGCGTCACGGTCGAACTTGATGTCGAAGGTTGGGAAACCCTCGGTCTGGGCGACCCGGGTGTCCGAAGCGCCGGGCACGGTGCGAAGGACCTTGACGATCTCGTCGGCCGTGGCGGTCATCTTGCCCAGGTCTTCGCCATAGAGCTTGACGGCGACGTCGGAGCGAACCCCGCCGATCAGCTCGTTGAAGCGCATCTCGATGGGTTGGGTGGCGTCATAGAAGTTGCCCACGATCGGCGCGGTGGCCTTGCGGATCCGCTCAACCACCTGCTCCTTGGTCTTCACACCCTGCGGCCAGTCCTTCTTGGGCTTGAGGATGACGTAGTTGTCCGAAGCGTTGGGCGGCATCGGGTCAGCGGCGAGGCTGGCGGTGCCGGCCTTGGAATAGACCGTCGCCACCTCCGGCAAGGCCAGGATCGCGCGTTCGATCGGCAGATCCAGTTCCACCGACTTGTCGATCGAGGTCGAGGGGATACGCACCGAGGACAGGTTCAGGTTCTGCTCGTCGAGCGTGGGCATGAACTCGCGGCCGACGAAGTTGAACGCCACCATGGCCAGGACGAAGACCCCGACCGCCGCGCCGATGAACGGCCAGGGGCGGGCGACCGCGCGACGCAGCGCGGGGGCATAAGCTTCCTTGCTTTTGGCGACGGCCGGCACTTCTTTTTCCGAGATATGGCCGCGGATCAGCAGCGCGGTCATCGCCGGCACGAAGGTCAGCGACAGCACGAACGCCGAGGCCAGGGCCAGCATCAGGGTGATGACCATGGGCGAGAACATCTTGCCCTCGACGCCCTGGAAGGTCAGGCACGGCACGAACACCAGGAAGATGACGATCTGACCATAGACGGTCGGCCGGACCATTTCCCGGGTCGAGCTTAGCGCCACTTCCAGCCGCTCCTGAAGGTTCAGGATTCGGCCCTGGTGATGCTGGCGCTCGGCCATGCGCCGAAGGGTGTTTTCGACGATGATGACCGCGCCGTCGATGATCAGGCCAAAGTCCAGCGCCCCCAGGCTCATCAGGTTGCCGGAGATCTTCAGGCCGTTCATGCCGATGGCGCTGAACAGCAGCGAC
>NCDQ01000498.1 GCA_002280275.1 Caulobacter vibrioides
CGAACAGCCGCGGCTCGATCTCGGCGATGGTGAAGCCGCTAACCGGGCAGGCGAAGCGCTCCGAGAACAGGATGCGCTTGGGCTCGGTCTCGCCTTCCTCCAGCGTGGCAAACTCGGCGACCGCCAGACCGTCGGCCAGGCGCAGGGCCTGCTCGATCGAGTCGGCCAGGCGCTGCTCCATGTCGGGCTTGGTGACCACGCGGTCCACGACCACGTCGATGTCGTGCTTGAACTTTTTGTCCAGCGCCGGGGCGTCCTCGATCGGGTAGTACTGCCCGTCGATCTTCAGCCGCTGGAAGCCGGCCTTCTGCCACTCGGCGATCTCTTTCTTGTACTCGCCCTTGCGGTCGCGAACGACGGGGGCCAGCAGGTAGAGACGCGTGCCTTCGGGCAGGGCGGTGATCTTGTCGACCATCTGGCTGATGGTCTGGCTCTCGATCGGCAGGCCCGTGGCGGGCGAGTAGGGGACCCCGACCCGCGCCCACAGCAGGCGCATATAGTCGTGGATCTCGGTCACCGTGCCGACGGTCGAGCGCGGGTTGCGGCTTGTGGTCTTCTGCTCGATCGAGATGGCCGGCGACAGGCCCTCGATCAAATCCACGTCCGGCTTACTCATCAGCTCTAGGAACTGACGCGCATAGGCCGACAGGCTCTCCACGTAACGGCGCTGGCCCTCGGCGTAGATCGTGTCGAAAGCCAGAGACGACTTGCCCGAACCCGACAGGCCGGTCAGCACGACCAGCTCGCCGCGCGGAATGTCGACGCTGACGTCCTTGAGATTGTGCTCACGGGCGCCGCGAACGCGGATGAAGTTCAGTTGCTCAGCCATGATGTCCGGAACGTTGGACCGCGACATCGGTCGCGGCGCAGCGGCTATATGTAGGGCTCAGTGCGCGGATTAACACAAGAACAAGATGCGAACAAACGTCGCGCGCGCGAGCTGCGCCGCTTGCTGACAGAAAGTGTCAGCAGGGCGCACCTGAAGCGCGTCCGTTCGCAATCCCTAAACCCTATTTGGAAGCGTCATCTTTAGGCTGAGCATGTTTCTTCGGCTACGCTCGGGTGAGACCCGGCGTTTAGGGAAGAACGCTCATGGCCAAGAAGGCCGCGGAAAGCGGAAAGCAGGAAGCCAAGCAGGAGGCGTTCGACGCCCTGAAGGCCCCCAAGCCGCGCTCGATCGTCATCGACATGCTGGTGTTCATCGGCGGGATCGGTTCGCTGATCTACGTCCTGAACACCATGGCGCCGAGCTAGACAGCCAAACGCCACGCTTGCCGAACGCTGTTCGCAAGCGTAGACACCGCGCCTTCCCATCCGATGGAGTCCCCCATGATCAGCAAGACGGAAGACCGCTTCGTCCTTCCCGTTTCCCTGACCGTGGGCTCGCATGTCCTTCATCACTCTGGATTCCGTCGCCGCCGCCACGCCTGACGGCCGGCTTCTTTTCGAAAACCTGAACCTGACCATTGGGGCCGAGCGCATCGGCCTCGTGGGCCGTAACGGCGCGGGCAAGAGCACCTTGCTGGCGCTGATCGCCGGCGCGCGCGCGCCGCGCTCAGGAACCGTCGCCCGGACGGGTTCGATCGGCGTTCTGGAGCAGATTCCCGACCTCTCCAGCACAATGCGTTTGGCTGATCTGCTGGGCGTCGGCGCGGCCTGGGATCGCTTGTCGCGGATTGAGCGTGGCGAGGGCGATGACGCTGACCTGTCCGACGCTGACTGGACCTTGCCGGCGCGGCTGGACCAGGCCCTGGCCGATGTCGGCCTCGCAGGAATGGCCGCAGAGCGTCCAGCGGCGTCCCTGTCGGGCGGCCAGGCGACGCGTGCGGGCCTCGCGCGGCTGCTGATCGCCGCGCCGGACGTTCTGCTGCTGGACGAGCCGACCAACAATCTGGACGCCGAAGCGCGCGAGGTGGTCCTCCGGCTGTTGTCGCGCTGGCGGGGCGTCGCTCGGGGCGCGGTCCTACGGCGGCGGCTACGATCTGTACGCCGAGCGCAAGGCCTTGGAAGCCGACGCCGCCCAGCGCGACCTTGACCACGCCGAGCGCGAGGTGAGGCGGGTCACCCGCGAGGCCCAGGTCGCGCGTGAGCGAAAGGAGCGTCGTGACGCGGCCGGTCGCCGTTTCGCCGACCGGGGCGGGACACCGAAGATCTTGCTGGGCGCCATGGCTGAGCGCGCCGAGAACAGCGGGGCCAAGGAGGGACGGCTCGCCGAGAAACTGGCGGCCCAGGCTCAGGCCGTAAGGGCGGCGGCCGAGGCGCGTGTGGAGTGCGCACGAGCGCTGGGCTTCGAGCTGCCTTCGAGCGGCCTGCCCGGGGGGCGCACGGTGCTGGCCCTGGAGGACGCCGCCTTCGCCTGGCCGGGCGACGCGCCGGTGATCGAGGGCGTAACCTGGCGGATCTGCGGCCCTGAGCGCGTGGCGCTGAGCGGTCCGAACGGGGCGGGCAAGACCACGTTGATCCGTCTCATCACGGGAGACTTGGTCCCCACGCGGGGCGCGGTGCGGCTGGGCGCGCCGTTCGCCCTTCTCGACCAGCGCGCCACCCTGCTGCGGGACGAGGAGTCGATCCTGGAGAACTTCCGGCGACTGAACCCGACCGCCAGCGTTAACGACGCCCATACGGCCCTGGCGCGCTTCCTGTTCCGCAACACCGCGGCGCATCAGCTGGCGGGGACCTTGAGCGGGGGCGAGCGCCTGCGGGCGGGGCGATCGAGACCGCCCTGTCAGCCTACGACGGTGCGCTGCTGGTCGTCAGCCACGATGAGGATTTCCTGGCAGCCATCGGCGTCGAGCGGCGGATCGCGCTCAAAAAGCGTGACGCCGAAAAGGATGTCGCCTAAAGTCATGTGACCGGTAACATTGAGCATGACTCAACGATCCGCGACGCAGGGCGAGGGCGATATGGAAGGCGGTCGAGACCACCCGCTGAGGGTGGCGTTAAGCGAACTGATGCATCTGAGGGCCCTGCCACTGGACCGCGCGCCGGTCCGGTTGCGTCAGTGGGTGTTCCTGGTCGACGCGGACGAGCGCGATTCTGAAGCCGCCTTCGTCGCCCTGGTCGCGCCGGGCCAGGATCCGGCGCTTGGCCGGGTTCTGGTGACTGACGAGAACGGCGGCTGGCTTTGGGAGCGTCACCAGGAGTTCTCGACCTGGACCTGGTTCGCCTATGGGCCGCTGGGAAGCGAGCTGGGGTTCGAGGCCCAGTCGCCCGAAACCTTCTTCTGGCTGTACGGCGCGCCGGGGGAGGTCTTTCGCGGTGTCGAGATCTCGGTCTCCGCGCCCGGCGCCGATCCGCCCGCCGAGGCGGCGTTGGGCCGTCACATCGATCTGCATCGCTGCGTCTCGTGCGAGGTGTTCGACGGCGCGGCGCAGATCTGGACTGACTTTCGGCTGCGCGAGGGCGGGACCGGCCGCATCCATGTCCGCAACCACAGCCTCGCCCATGACGAGGTGTCGCGGCTGATCCAGACGCTGCTGGAGATCGGCAACTATCGAAAGCTGGCCCTGATCGGTTTCCCGCCGGCGCGCGAGCTGCTGGCCTGGCTGGACGGCGCGGAGGGGCGGCTGGCGGCGATCACCAGCGGCTTGGCCAAGGGGGATGACAGCCAGGCGGTGCTGGACGAGCTCCTGACCCTCTCGGCCGAGGTCGAGCTACGCGCCGCCAAGAACCAGTTCCGGCGCGGCGCGACGGAGTCGTATCACCGGCTCACGCTGGACCGCCTGGAGGCGTTACGCGAGCGCCGCGTACCTGGCCATTCGACCATGAGCGAGTTCATAGCCCGCCGCCTGCTGCCGGCGATGCGCACTCGCGAGGCGGCCGACCGACGGCTGGATGATCTGTCGCTGCGGATCGCGCGCAGCGGCGACCTTCTGCGCACCAAGCTTGGCCTGGCCCAGGACCGCCAAAACCAGGAAACCCTGCGCGGCATGGACGCCAGCCTGCAGCTGCAGACCAAGCTGCAGGGGCTGGTCGAGGGGCTGTCGATCTTTGCGGTCGGCTACTACGTGCTGGGGCTGTTGGGCTATCTGTTGAAACCCTGGCTGCATGGCTGGCCTGGCGGGGCCGAGCTTTTGTTGTCGGGCTTGGTTCCCCTGGTCCTGATTGTCGCCGCCGCCAGCCTGCATCGCCGCAAGAAGCGATTGATCGGCGGGCGGGACTAGGTCCTTAGTCCCAGGCTTGAACCTGGAAGCCTTCATTCGCGAACGCCTGCCGCTGGAGCCCACGCCCGGCGTTCCCGAGGTGCGGCTGCATCGCGCCGGACCGCGCAGTGGTCTCTCGCGCCTGGCTGC
>NCDQ01000499.1 GCA_002280275.1 Caulobacter vibrioides
GCGTCCGGCGCGCCGAGGGGAATGTAGCGACGACCGCGCCGCAAATAGGCCTGAGCCTGGCTGGCGCCGTGGCGGGGAGGGGCGATCACCACGCCCTTGGGCATGGCGCTTGCTCGCGACATCGCATTCATCAGGCAGCTCCAAATCACCGGGTTGGTGCATCGATGCTACGTATCGTCATCATCGTCAATGCTACTTATCGTCTGTCGATCCAGAGTCATCATTTTTGGATGGTGGAGCGATGAAAGCTGCGCCCTCCGCCCTTCGCCGTATCGTGGCTGACAATGTCCGGCGCCTTCGCCGGGGTCTGGCGATGAGTCAGGAGGAGTTGGCGGCCCAGGCTCAGCTCCACCGGACCTATGTCGGCGCGATCGAGCGGGCCGAGCGCAATCTTTCGCTCGACAATATCGAGCGACTGGCGCTGGCGCTGAAGGTCACCCCAGCGGCGCTGCTGACGCCTTAGAGGCGCCCGACATCACCGACATGTGATGATGCAAATTTCTGCAAACTGTCCGCCCGCATCCAGCCTTGTCGCCGGGGATCCAACGTCTGAGCGGGGGTCAAAACGGGGGTTGGTCTTCGCGAAAAAATCGTAACTATTTGAAAGGGTTGTGGTCCATCCGGCAAGTGCCCGGACTCCGTCTCCGCTGCGTCACCACTCCGCCACCGGGCCATCCGGGTGTCGACGCAAATCACGTCGGCGGGGGAGGGCGTTCGATACAGGAGCGCTTGCGGGGCTGCAACTCGGAAATCGCACCTACGCACTAGCAATGGCGGCGCCGACTGCCTGCGCCCTGTAGCCAAAATGGCGAGGCGCGTCAGAAGCCGCGGGTCCGGCCGCGTTCGGTCCGGCCGAAGCATGTCACCCGTGGATCAAGCCTCGGCGTAGTCGAGGCCCTCACGCGCGGCCAGTCTATGGCGGCTCGGGTCAAACACGAGGTTCAGCGCCGCCAGCACCGCCAGCAGCGCGGCCAGGCCCGTGGCTAGGGCGAAGCCGTAGGCGGCGTCGCCGAAGCGGTCGCTGATCAGGCCCATCATCCAGGGCGAGATCACCGCGCTGACGCAGGTGAAGAACAGGATCACGCCCGAGACCGAGCCATGCTCAGCCTTGGGGAAGCAACTGATGCCCTTGGAGTTGATGGTCGGATAGAGCACCGACATGAACAGGCCCGAGAGCGGCAGGCTGAAGACGGCCACGGCGCGTCCGCCGGCCAGGGCGGCGGCGAAGCAGATCAGGATCGCCACGCTGCAGATCGCCACTACCTGGGTCCACGACAGTCGGTTCAGGAGCCAGGCGCCGAGGAAACGGCCGGCGGCGCGCAGGATGAAGAACACCGACAGGGCGTAAGCCGCCAGGAGCACGGCGGGACCCTTGTAGTCGGCCAGCAGGGTCGGCATCCACACATAGATCGCCGTCTCGACCCCGACATAGAGCATGATCGCGAAGCTGAAGGCCAAGGCGTAAGGGTTGCCGAACATGGCCAGGGTCACCCGGGGATCCAGCTTCTGCTGAGCCGCTGCTTGGGTTTGCGGATAGCGCACGTTCAGCGCGGCGATGATCAGCAGTACGCAAAGCCCGCCGGCGATCACATAGAGCCACTTCCAGGACGCCCCCTGCGCCAGGAGAGCGGTCACGATGGCCGGTCCGAGGATCGCGCCCAGGCCAAAGAAGCCCTCCACCATGTTCATGGTGGCGGTGTGGGCGCGGGTCGAGGAGGAGATGTCGCCGATCAGGGCCAGGGCGCCGGTCTTGAAGACGCCGATCGCCAGGCCCGACAGGAAGAGCAGGGCGACGAAGAAGCCGAAGTCCTTGCCGACCGCGAACAGAAAGGCCGTCACGGCGAAGGCGACCAGCCCCAGCACGATGGTGGCCTTTCGACCCAGCCGGTCCGCCAGGAAGCCCAGGCAGACCCCGCCCAGCGCGATGCCGGTCATGCTGGCGATGACGTGGGGAATGATGACGCCGACCGAGTCGGTGGTCATCGCGAACATCATGAACATCAGATAGGTCAGGATGCGGATCAGGCGCGGATCGCGCGACGCATCAGAAGCGGTCTGGGTCATGGCGTCAGGTCCTGGCTTCGGGTGGCGTCGTGTCGAAGGCCCAGCGCGACCGCGCCGAGCAGGCCGGAGTTCGCGCCAAGACCTGGCGCTGCGACAAAGGCGTCGATCTGAGCCTTGGTCTCGAGCGGTGCGAGGTAGCCGGCCAGCGTCGCTTGCAGCCGCTCCCGCGTTCGCTCCAGGAGGCTTGGATTGCCGCCGACGCCGCCGCCGATGATCACGCGCCGAGGCGATGCGATCAAGGCGAGGTTGGCCACAAGCTGGGCCAGATAGTCAGCGACCAGCGCCCAGACGGGGTCGTCCTCAGACAGCGACTCGCCGGGTGCGCCGGTCCGCGCGGCCAGGGCCGGCCCGCTGATCAGGCCTTCAAGGCAATCGCCATGGAACGGGCAGGATCCGGCGAACGGGTCTTGCGCCGCATCGCGCCGGACAAGGATATGACCCGCCTCGGGGTGCAGCAGACCGTGCGTCGGTGCGCCGTTGACGACGAGGCCGACGCCCACGCCGGTGCCGACCGTGACATAGGCGTAGTCGCCAAGCCCCTGGGCCGCGCCCCAGAGGCCCTCGGCCAAGGCTGCCCCATTGACGTCGGTGTCAAGGGCGAGCGGCCGATCGAACCGCCGGACGAGCCGGGCGGCGACGTCGGCGTGCGACCAGCCGGGCTTGGGGGTCTTGAGGATGTGGCCCCAGTCCGGCGCCGCTGGATCCAGGCGGATGGGGCCGAAGCTGGCGACGCCGATCGCGTCGAAGCGGCCCTGCTCGGCGGTGAGAGCGTCCTCGATCCGCGCCAGGGTTTCAGCGGGCGTCGTGGTGGGGATGCGTAGGGGGGGCGACAGGTCATCCGGACCCGATCCAAAGGCCACCATCACCTTGGTGCCGCCCAGTTCGATCGCGGCGATCCGGCTCATCGCGCCACCAACCACTGGACGCCGTAGGGCGGCAGGCGGATCCGCCCGGCGGGCGAGGGGCCGTCGTCGAGCACGTCTTGGGCCCCTTGGACGAACTCTGGCGGCAGGTCGACCTCCTGCGGCGCGTCGGACACGTTGGCGAGACACAGGAACGGCCGGGCGCCCTCATCGCGCAGGAAGGCCAGGACCGCCGGCGCAGAGACCGCGATCGGACGGGCCGGGCCGGCTACGCCAAACGCCGCCAGCGCTTGCGCGCGCCGGCTCAGCTTGGCGAAGGCGGCGAACAGCTCGGCCTGCAGCGCGCCTGGCTCTTTTCGACGCTCGGCTAACGACCAGTCCAT
>NCDQ01000500.1 GCA_002280275.1 Caulobacter vibrioides
TCTCGGCCAGCGGGGCGATCCGTTCGGCGAAGGTGTCCTTGGCCTCGCCCTTGAGGACGATGAAGCGCCATGGGGCCAACTTGCCATGGTCGGGCACGCGGGCGGCGATACGCAGAATCTCCGCCAACTGGCCGTCGTCCGGCCCCGGCGCCGTCAGGGTCATGGCGCTGGCCGAGCGACGCTTGGCCAGGAAGGCCACGACCTCGGGGGCGGCCTCGACCGGCAGGGTCTGGCCAAACTCGGGGGCGGGGGGAACAGAACCGACCAAGACGATGTCTCCGAAGCGTTGTAAGTCGCAGACCTATGGCCGCGATGCGGTCGCGACAAGGGACGAAAGCCATGTCCGATAAGCCCGTCTGGCTTAAGCCGCACGGACGGCCCTGGGGTGTCTCGTCCAGCAAGATCGTCTACGACAATCCCTGGATCACCCTGACCGAGTATCAGGCGGTCGCGCCGACGGGACGTCCAGCGCTGTACGGCAAGGTCGGCTTCAAGAACCAGGCGATCGGCATTGTGCCGCTGCATGAGGACGGCACGGTGACCCTGGTCGGTCAGAACCGCTTCTCCCTGGCCAACTACAGCTGGGAGCTGCCCGAAGGCGGCGCGCCGCATGGCGAGGATCCGCTGGACGGCGCCAAGCGCGAACTGGCCGAGGAGGTCGGGCTGCAAGCCGCCGACTGGCGGCTGATCCTGCGCCTGGAGCTGTCCAACTCTGTCACCGACGAGATCGCCTATGGCTTCCTGGCCATGGGCCTTTCGCCCACCAAAGGCGAGCCGGACGAGACCGAAGACTTCGCCGTCGCGCGTGTGCCGTTCCGCGAGGCGCTGGATGCGGCGACCGCCGGCCATATGCCCGACGCAATTACAGTGGCGTTGTTGCTGAGAACGCACCATATGGCGGTGCGAGGCGAACTGCCGGCCGACCTGGCCGCTCTGATCCTCGCATAGGGCGTCACGCACTGAGCTAGAGCATTTTCAAAAAAGATGCGCTATGCTCGCGGCGCGCCTGGGAAGGGAGAGCCCGATGCCTAAGCATCTCGAAGTGGTGACGTCCGACACCGAGACACCGGTGTGGGTGGCCCTGCGTAACCAGGCCGAACACGCCGCCAAGGCCGAACCGGCGCTGGCGTCGCTGCTGAACGCAGTGATCCTCAGTCACGACAACCTCGCCGACGCCCTGACCTTCCAGTTGGCGCGCAAGCTGGGCGACCAGGAAATGCGGGCGATGACGGCGCGCGAGTTCGCCGCCGACGCCTTCGAGGATGACCCGTCGATCGTCGAGGCGGCCGAGGCCGACCTGAAGGCGGTGTTCGAGCGCGATCCGGCCTGCAAGGGCTATGTCCAGCCGTTCCTGTTCTTCAAGGGCTTCCTGGCGCTGCAGACTCACCGCGTCTCGCACTGGCTGTGGAACCAGGGCCGCGAGACCCTGGCCTTCTATCTGCAAAGCCGCTCCAGCGAGGTCTTCCAAGTCGACATCAATCCGGCCGCCAAGATCGGCAAGGGCGTGTTTATCGACCACGGCACCGGCATCGTCATCGGCGAGACGGCGGTGGTCGGCGACGACGTCTCGATGCTGCATGGCGTGACCCTGGGCGGCACCGGCGCCGAGCGCGGCGACCGCCACCCCAAGATCGGCAAGGGCGTGCTGCTGGGCGCGGGCGCCAAGGTGCTGGGCAACATCACCATCGGCGACTACGCCAAGGTGGCCTCGGGATCGGTGGTGCTGCGTCCGGTGCCGGCCCACTGCACGGCGGCCGGCGTGCCCGCGCGTCTGGTCACGCAGGACAAGGCGCTCCCCGCGCTGGACAAGTTCCGCAACGCCTACGAGCGCTTTGTATACATTGTCAAGCGCGAGCACGAGTTGCTCTTTGGTAACAAGGACCTGCCGGGGGAGCACGTGCCGATGCAGGCGCCGCGCTTGGTGACGAA
>NCDQ01000501.1 GCA_002280275.1 Caulobacter vibrioides
CTTCCGCCTGTTCGCCACGACCAACACCATCGGTCTGGGCGACACCACGGGCCTCTATCACGGCACCCAGCAGATCAACCAAGGTCAGATGGACCGCTGGTCGATCGTCACGACGCTGAACTATCTTGAGCACGACGTCGAAGCCGCCATCGTGCTGGCCAAGAACCCCGGCTACGACACGGCCGAAGGCAAGCGCACCCTGGCCGCCATGGTCCGCGTCGCCGACATGACCCGCAACGCCTTCATGAACGGCGACATCTCGACGGTCATGAGCCCGCGCACCGTGATCACCTGGGCTCAGAACGCCGAGATCTTCGATCACGACGTGGCGCTCGCCTTCCGCCTGACCTTCCTGAACAAGTGCGACGAACTGGAACGCCCAACCGTCGCCGAGTTCTTCCAGCGCGCGTTCGGCACGGACCTGCCGGAAAGCGCGGCGCGGGTGAAGGTGGCTTAAGGGGGATACGGCGCCGCCGCGCCATCGCGCTGATGATTTGAAACACCCGCCTCCCAAGAGGCGGGTGTTTTGCTTTTGCGTATTCGCTTCGGGTGTTGGCCCTGGTTCGGAAGGAAATCCTCGTCCTGAGTTGCGCGCTCCTGGGAGCGCTGCGAAGGGCGCAGCCCCCCCTACCCCACCATCGACCAGTCCAGCGGCTCGCCACGGGTCAGGTCGCGTGTGGCCCTGCCGGCCAGCACCTTGTCGAGATCGGCTGGCGGCAGGCCGTTGCCGGGTCGGACCGAGCGGACATTGGCCCGCGTCAGGGGCTCCCCCTTCTTGACGTCGGCGGTGACGTACAGGGAGCGGCGGAAGAGCAACGACGTCGCCTCCGAGCCCAGCACGTCATAGTGCGCGCGGCCCAGCGCCGCCCAGGCGTTCTTGGTGTCGTCGACCAGGGCCTTGAACTCGGCGGGCTCCAGGCTGAAGGCCGCGTCGGGGCCGCCGTCGGCGCGGGCCAGGGTGAAGTGCTTTTCGACCGCGCAGGCGCCCAGGCTGACCGCCGCCACCGAGGCGGCCGTGCCCGGCGTGTGGTCCGAAAGGCCGATCGGGCAGCCAAAGCGCGCGGCCATGTCGGGCACGGTCCGCACATTGGCGTCGGCGAAGGTTGCCGGATCTCGAACGAGGCGATCTTGAAGGCCGGGGCGCCCAGGCTGTCCAGGAGGTCGACGGCGGTCTCGTCGAAGGGGCTGGAGAAGATCGTCACGCCGCGCTGACGGGCGCGCTCGAAGATCGCCGCGTGCCATTCGAAAGGGGTGTGGGCCTCTTCATAGAGCTCGTACAGCGTCCGGCCGTCCCACAGCCCGCCGTGAATCTTGAACTCGGGCCGGTCGACGTCCAGCGTGATGGTGTCGGCGGTGTAGGTCTGGATCTTGATCGCGTCACAGCCGGTGTCGGCCGCGGCGTCGACCATGGTCAGGCAGCGCTCAAGGCTGCCGTTGTGGTTCCCCGACAGCTCGCAGATCACATAGGGCGAATGCTCAGCGCCGATCTTGCGGCCGGCGATCTCGATGAAGGGTGCGGACATGGGGCGTGCTCCTCGGGCGAAGGACCCGGAAACGTGGTTGCCCTCAACTTAACCCGCCAAAGGTGGACGAGCCGTCAATCGCAGCCGCCGCCACCGCCATCCGCGCTGCAGTCGCCGCCCGAGTCGCTGGACCCGCCGTCGGCGACCGCGCCGCCGTCGCCGTCACGCTTGGACTTCTTCTCGGAGGCCACCGACGCCGCGTGCGCCGTTACGCCCAGGCCGCCGCCGATGGCGACGCCCAGGCCGATCCCCAGGGCCAGATTATCCAGCGCCAGGCCCAAGGCCACGCCAATCGCGATCCCCGCGCCCATGCCGAGCGGCAAACCTGCCTTCATCACACCCCCCTCAATCGGCCGATCCTACTCGGTGATCGGCCCGCCGCGCGGTCGCGCGTCGTAATCCTTCTTTCCCTGCCACGCCGAATAGCCGGCGACCACCAAGAATATGGCCACCAGACCCAGGCCGACGCGCATGTCGCCGAACCAGATATTGGCCAGACCCGCGAACAGGGCGATGATACCCACGCCCAGTAGAACTCCGAGCTTCATCAGGTTTTCCTCCCGTGGCTTATGTCGCCACTGCGGAGAATCCACACTATATCTCCGCCCATGTCTACGCCCTTCCCTCGCCAGACCCGCTGCCTGATCATCGGATCGGGTCCCGCCGGCTACACCGCCGCCATCTACGCCGCGCGCGCGCTGCTGAAGCCCGTGCTGATCGCCGGCATCCAGCCCGGCGGCCAGCTGACCATCACGACCGATGTCGAGAACTATCCGGGCTTCGCCGACGTCATCCAGGGCCCCTGGCTCATGGACCAGATGCGCGCCCAGGCCGAGCATGTCGGCACCGAGTTCGTCAGCGACATCGTCACCAGCGTCGACCTGTCCCAGCGTCCGTTCACGGTGAAGACCGACAGCGGCCAGGACTGGATCGCCGAGACCATCATCATCGCCACCGGCGCCCAGGCCAAATGGCTGGGCCTCGAGAGCGAAGCGAAGTTCCAGGGCTTTGGCGTGTCAGCCTGCGCCACCTGCGACGGCTTCTTCTATCGCAACAAGGACGTCATCGTGGTCGGCGGCGGCAACACGGCCGTGGAAGAGGCCCTGTTCCTGACCAACTTCGCCAGCAAGGTCACGCTGGTGCACCGCAAGGACGAACTGCGCGCCGAGAAGATCCTGCAGGAGCGCCTGCTGGCTCACCCGAAGATCGAGGTGATCTGGGACAGCGTCATCGACGAGGTGCTGGGCCAGACCGACCCCATGGGCGTCACCGGCGCGCGCCTGAAGAACGTCAAGACCGGCGAAACCCAGGACGTCGCCGCCGACGGGGTGTTCATCGCCATCGGCCACGCGCCGTCTTCGGAACTGTTCGCCGGCCAGCTCGAAG
>NCDQ01000502.1 GCA_002280275.1 Caulobacter vibrioides
GATGGACGGCCTGAATGCGGAGGACGTGGTGGTGGTCGATTGCCTGACACTCTGGCTATCGAACCTGATGCTGGCCGAGATGGACGTCGCGTCAGCGGCCGGCGATCTGGTGGCGGCCGCGGAGCGTTTTCAAGGCGCGTTGTGGCTAGTGTCCAACGAAGTCGGTTTCGGCATTGTGCCCGACAACGCGCTAGCCCGCCGTTTCCGCGACGAAGCCGGGCGTCTGCACCAGGGCCTGGCTAAGACGGCCGGCACGGTGACCCTGATGGTCGCTGGCCTTGCGCTGCGGATGAAATGACCGCGAGACTTGTTGTCCGCCCGCTGCACGCCGCTTAGGGGTTGGAAGCCCATTCAGCACCCGGGTTGAAGGTCCGTAGTCTGGAGCGGCGCTAAGGTCGGCAAATGGCGCGACCTAGGCGGTAGGCTCGACCTCAGAGCACAGAGCTCATGCAAGTCCTTGCAGCTAATCGTCTCAAGAGTGGGCTTTTGTGTTGAGATACTGCAACGGGTTGGCCGGTGCTTCTCTAGAAGCGAAGCTCTGAGGTGCACGCCAGGGTCAGCTTTCCGATCGCGGACAAAATTCCGCAGAGATACGCAGGCCCGTCTGCCGATTGTCCACATGCGGTACACGCTATCCCACTGAAGCGATTACAGATTCGACGTCAGCGAGACTGGCGCCGAAATAGTGCTCTGCGGGGGCGAGATAGAGGATGATGTGGATGCGGCCGGCCTGTTCGGCGACCAAGGCGGTTCCCGAGATCTCGAGGCCGTCAGAGGTCTGGGCGGTAAGATCGAAACGGACGGCGCTTCTGTCTTTGAACTTGCCGGGTCGAGGGCGGAGGATCTCAACCCGCTGGTAGTCCATAGCCGCAACGCTGTCGGCTAGGGCCGGGGCGATGGCGCTCACATTGGACCACTCCCGGCTCAAAGTGACGCTAGCCTTGCCTACCTTCAGCGTACCGGCTGGCGCGCTGGTGACAGCGGCGCAACCGGCTAGCATGAGGCAGATGAGGGCAAGGCTGACCAAGGTGGTGGGCGCGCGCATCTTCAGGTTCCTTGATTGAGGCTAGAGAGGGCATCCTGAACCAGCCAGGCGTCCTCAGCGGTAGGCACCCGGGCGAGGTAGGCGTCGTAGGCTAGGCGAGCTTGGGCGGACTCGCCGTCGCGGCGGTGTAGGTCGCCGAGTTCTCGCCAAAGGGCGGCTGGGGCGTCGGGGTGGATGGCCGCAGCCTGATAGGCCGCCTTAGCCCTGGCCAGGTCTCCCTCCTTGCGGCGCAGCCGGTAGGCCTCACCACGGTAAAACCCGACAACACCGAGGTCTTCGCCGCGGCGCGCCAGCCGGTCGATGACGAACAGGCTCTCGCCGAAGTCCCGGCGACGAAGGTCATCGCGCAACCAGGCCGAAAGGTGAGGTCGGATCGCCGCCCTGTGCCGGGCACCGCCCTGAGGGTCGTTGGCCGGGGACAGGGTCTTTGCTTGGGAGGTAAGCGCCTCGACCCGTTCGCGGCTGAGGGGGTGGCTGTCGAAGATACCGAGGCGGGCTTCGCGCTTGCGTTTCCGTTCAAAGTCAGAGGCGGCGGCCTCAGCAATGATTGCTTTCCATGCATCCGCCCCAGCCTCGGCAGGATAGCCGGCGGCGTTGGCAGCTTTAAGACCGAGATGGTCGGCTTCGGTCTCGTTCTCGCGGCTAAATCGGAAGTAAGCTGCTATATTGGCTAGGTAGATGGCGTCGATCAGATTGCCAGTGGCGTCTATCATGGACTGCGCCGACTGAGCGGTGGGGGATTGGGTGGCCGCCACTGCGCCTGCGACAGCGATCCCAACGCTGAGCGCCAGAGTAACATTGCTGCGAGCTTTGTGAGCGTTGTGAGCTTCGATCGAATGGTTTTCGAGGAAGTGTCCCGCCTCGTGCCCGAGCACGAAGGCCAGCTCGGCCTCGCTGCTGACCCTTAGGAGCAGCCCCGACCACACCTCGGCATACCCATTGGGAGCCATGGTGGCGTTGAAGAACGGTCGGTCAAAGACATAGATTCTGATGTCGGCGCAGTGGCTGGCGGCCACCTTGCAGGCAATCTCGCTGACGTAGGCATTGAGGGCGGTGTCGTGGTTGATCTCAGCCGATTGCCGAGCGGCCTGCTCAGCCTTGTCCATCACTTGCCAGAGGCCACCCTCTGCGCTTTCGGGCGCGGGGCGTAGGCCCGCAGGCCGGGGGGCGGCCGGTGCCGGGACGCCAGCCATGCTAGCTGCGAGGCCCAGAGCGAGTGCCCAGTGCGATCGATGCCGGCTCAGAGCGGAAGGTCCTTGAGTAGCGATCCGACGAGCGAGGCCGAGCCCGCAGCCTCTCGCATATCAGCGCTCGGGCCTGCGATGGCCACGTTGAACCAGATCACCCGTCCAGTTCTCAGGTCCACCAACGAGGCATAAACCTGCTGCTGACCCAGCGGGATCGCGACGCCGAGCAGACTGAGTCCCACGGCGGTTGCGACACGGCCGCCGCTGGCGTAGGTCCCGCGGCTGGTGACGAACAAGGCGTAGTCGGACTGGTGCGCCTGTGCAATCTTCGGAATGTCGCGCGTACCGACCGATAGGTCGTTTCCATCTGTTCGTTCGTGCAAGTCTCCTGGGCGGTCCGGGTGCAGCCTCTTTGGCTTCAGGTCGGGTTCAGTGCTGCGGGCCGGGTGTAGACTCCGCCCGACACCATCAGCCGCCAAGCAATCCTGGCGAACTTGTTGGCCAACGCGACCGCGACCAGCTTGGGCGGCTTGCGCTCCATGAGCTTGGCCAGCCAGGGCGATGGCTTTGTATGCCCGAGGCGCACATGGCGCAGCAGCGCTGTGGCCCCGACGATCAGCGTTGACCGGATCGATGGATCTCCAGCCTTGGTGATCCCGCCGAGCCTTGATCGACCGCCTGTCGAATGGTCTCGCGGCGTGAGCCCGAGCCAGGCGGCGAAGTCGCGCCCGGAGCCGAAGGTCTCCGCCGGCGGCGCCTTCATGCTCAGCAACGTTGAGCCGATAGGGCCGACGCCGGGAATGGTGGCGATGCGCCGGCTCAGCTCGTCGGCGCGGTGCCACTTCATCAGCTTCGCGTCGATCTCCGCCAGGCGCGCCTCTACCGCGGCGTACTCCTTGGCTTGAAACTGGAAGAGCTCGCGCGCCAGCTCCGGCAGCGTGTCATCTTCGAGGACGCGCGCGATCAGGCCATTGACGTTCTGCCGGCCGGACGGGCCCACGATCCCAAACTCCGCCGCATAGCTCCGGAAAGCGTTGCTGAGCTGCGACTTCACCATGACCAGGCGCTCGCGCACGGTCATCAACATGCAGGCCGCCTGACGGTCCTTGGACTTTACAGGCACGAAGCGCATCGTCGGCCTGGTGACGGCCTCGCAGAGCGCTTCGGCGTCGGCCGCGTCGTTCTTCCCGCGCTTGACGTACGGCTTCACGTACTGCGGCGGGATCAGCTTCACCTCGTGGCCGAACGACTCCAGGAGCCGCGCCCAATGGTGGGAACTGCCGCAGGACTCGATGGCGACAAGGGCCGGCGGAAGCTTCTCGAAGTAGCGGATCATGTCGGCGCGCCGGAGCTGGCGCCGCAGAACTACAATCTCGTTCTCATCCACTCCGTGGAGCTGGAACACGGACTTAGCCGTGTCCATGCCGATACGCACTGGTGTAACCATGTTGCTCTCCTCTCGACTGGCTTGTTGACGCTAAGCGCCATCAAACCGTTGGGATGAGAGGCCGTCCACACCAACACAT
>NCDQ01000066.1 GCA_002280275.1 Caulobacter vibrioides
GCCGGCGGCCTGGGCGGCGGCGATGCGCTGCTGGCTACGCAGGGCGTATTCGTCCTGGTACTCGCGGCTGACGTTGTAGCGCTTGGCCACGATGTCGGCGGTGTCGATCATCGCCATCCACAGCGCCGGGTGCGTCTTGAGGAGCTTCTCCTCGGTGATGTGATAGCGGTTCATGTGGCCGCTGGCGTTGACCAGCGAGATCGACTCCACACCGCCGCCAATGGCGACTTCCGCGCCGTCGTTGCGGACATAGTTGGCCGCCGTGGCGATGGCTTGCAGGCCCGACGAGCAGAAGCGGTTGACCGTCTGGCCCGAGGTGGTGATCGGCAGGCCGGCCCACATGGCCGCGTTGCGGGCCACGTTCATGCCGGTGGCGCCTTCGGGGCCGCCGCAGCCTAGGACGACGTCCTCGACTTCCGCGCCTTCCAGCTTGGCGCGGGCGACTGCGTGCTGGATCGCATGACCGGCCATCGCCGCGCCATGGGTGTTGTTGAAACCGCCACGGACCGACTTGGCCAGACCGGTGCGGGCGTAAGAGACGATGACCGCTTCGCGCATAGAGGCGCACTCCCCGTTAAACGTTAGTTTGAATTGCGACTACCCTAGACCGTCTCGTTGCGGTGCGAAAGATCACGCGTACGTAAAGGAAAAGGCGTGCCTTCACAGGCCTTAGCGTGGCTTTGTGATCACAGTGTTATGCGTGTCTAACGCCCTGATTCTAATGCGCTTCGTTTGGCGTTGACTTTCATCAGGGGCAGGATGAACGCTGCCCTTGCGTCGGGAGTCACGCTCCAAGAACGCGAAAAACATCAGGGAGGTATTCATGACCATCGTGTCGTCGCGCCGTCGCGCGCGTGCGCTGCTGGGCGCCAGCGCGCTTTCCACGCTTCTGGGGGCGGGCCTTGTGGCGCTTCCGTCGATCGCCGCCGCGCAGCAGGCCGATCAGAACGCCATTGAGGAGATCATCGTCACCGCCACTAAGCGCGACGCGACGATCCAGGACATTCCCTTCTCGATCAACGCCCAGACCGAAAAGGACATCCAGCGCTCGGGCGCTGTGACCCTCGAGGACCTGTCGCGCAACGTGGCGGGCCTGACGATCCAGAACCTCGGCCCCGGCCAGAGCCAGGTGTCGGTGCGCGGCGTCTCGGCCGGTCAGGTCGTCCGCGACCAGCCGGGCGTCAAGGAGCAGGTCGGCGTCTACCTCGACGAGTCGGTGATCTCGCTGTCGCTGTTCACGCCCGATATCGATCTCTTTGACCTGAACCGCGTCGAGACCCTGCGCGGTCCGCAAGGCACGCTGTTCGGCTCGGGCTCGGTCGGCGGCACGATCCGCTACATCACCAACCAGCCCAAGATCGGTGTCTCGGAGGGCACGTTCGAGGCCAACGCCAATCTGGTGGACGGCGACGCGTTCGGCGGCCACGTGAAGGGTGCGGTGAACATCCCGATCTCCGACAAGGTGGCCATGCGCGCCGTCGGTTACCTGACCCAGTACGGCGGCTTCATCGACGCCCGCAAGGAAGGCGGCAAGGTCGACAAGAACGTCAATGACGGCGTTCGTCGCGGCGGCCGTCTGTCGTTCTATATCGAGCCGAACGAGCAGGTGAACTTCACCCCGCGCGTCGTCTACCAGGAGATCCGCGCCGGCGGCTTCAACCGCCAGGAAACCTTCAACCTCTTCGCCAACAACAACACGACGACCCGGCCGAAGATCCAGCTGGGTGAGCGCGAGCAGTACCTGCTGCTGGACGAGAGCTTCGCCGACAACACCCTGCTGGCGGACATGACCGCCAACTTCAAGTTCGACGCCGCGACCCTGACCAGCGTCACCAGCTTCATCAGCCGCGACATCACCGTCAGCCGCGACGCCAGCGCTCTGACCGGCAGCGTCTCGGTGGATCTCGGCTATCCGGCGGCTGCGGTGCTGCTGCCGTCGAACCTGCGCGACACCACCGACCTTGAGCAGTTCACCCAGGAACTGCGCCTGGCCTCGACCAGCGATGGCCCGCTGCAGTGGGTGGTCGGCGGCTTCTATTCGAAGGTCGACCGCGTCTACAACCAGCGCCTGCCCACCGCCGGCTATGACACCTACACCGACGCCGTCCTGGGCGCGGGCACCTCGGCCGCCGTCGCCAACGGCTTTGGCAAGGACTCGCCCTACAACGCCTACCTGCCCTACGACATCAAGCAGAAGGCCCTGTTCGGCGAGCTGAACTATACGGTCGGCAAGCTGACCGCGACGGCGGGCGGGCGCTACTATGACTTCAGCGAAACCCGTCAGTTCAAGTCCGGCGGCCTATTCGCCAACGGCGACAACCGCACCGACAAGACCTCGTCGGACGGCTTCACCCCGCGCTTCCTGCTCAGCTACGAGGCCAGCGACACGGTCACCTTCAACGCCCAGGCCTCGAAGGGCTTCCGCCTGGGCGGCGTCAACGACCCGCTGAACCTGCCGCTGTGCTCGGCCCAGGACCGGGCGATCTTCGGCGGCTATCAGAACTATGACGACGAGACGCTGTGGAACTACGAAGGCGGCGTGAAGTCGCGGTTCGGGCGCGTCACCCTGAACGCGGCGGCCTTCTACACCGACATCAAGAACCTGCAGACCACCCTGGACGCCGGCTCGTGCTCGTCGCGCGTGGTGTTCAACGTGCCCAAGGCCCACACCAAGGGTGTCGAAGCCGAGTTGACCGCACGTCTGGCCAATGGCCTCGACATCGGCCTGTCGGGCAGCTTGCTGGAAGCCGAGTTCGACTCGACCGTGAAGGACGGGACGGGCGCGGTGATTGGCGGCATCCGCGAGGGCAACCGCCTGCCGTCGGTGCCGAAGTTCCAGGTGTCGTTCGACGTCACCTACAGCAAGCAGGTCCGCGAGGGCGTCAACGGCTATCTGAAGGCTTCGCTGCAGCACGTCGGCAACCGCTTCACCCAGGCCAGCGACCAGGAAAACAATCCGCGGTCGTTCGTCTCGGGCCTGGCCTTCGGCGGCGCCACGGGCACGGTTCCCACGGTCGTCAATCTGAAGCTGCCCAGCTACGAGATCGTCAATCTCAGCGCCGGCCTGGAAATGCCAGACGGCGTGGACCTGACGCTCTACGTCAACAACCTGTTCGACGAGAACACGCTGCTGTCGTTTGACCGCGAACGCGGCGGTCGCGCCCGCCTTGGCTACGCCGTGGGCCAGCCGCGCACCATGGGCGTGACGGTCCGCAAGTCGTTCTAGGGGTAGACACTTTCCCGGAACGGGGATGGGGCGGTCGCTACGGCGGCCGCCCTTTTTCTTGACGCCTCCGCCCTGCGGGGTTCACGCTGGTGAACAACGATAAGATAGCGAGGGGGCGACCATGGCCGAGCACGCCTACGATCTGGTCCTGCGGGGCGGGATGGTTTTCGACGGCTCAGGCGGACCGGGCTTCCAAGCCGATGTCGGCGTGCGGGACGGCGTCATCGTCGCGGTCGGCAAGGTCCTCGCCGCCGGCGCTCAGGAGATCGACGCCCGAGGGCGGATCGTCACCCCGGGCTTCGTCGACATCCACACCCACTATGACGGCCAGGCGACCTGGAGCGGCCAGCTGGGTCCTAGCTCCGGTCACGGCGTCACCACGGTGGTGATGGGCAATTGCGGCGTCGGCTTCGCTCCATGCCGGCCGGAGGATCACGATCGCCTGATCCGCCTGATGGAGGGCGTCGAGGACATCCCCTTTCCCGTGCTGACCGAGGGGCTGCCCTGGGCCTGGGAGAGCTTTCCCGACTATCTCGACTTCCTGGCCGGCCGCGCCTTCGACGTCGATGTCGGCGCCCAGCTGCCGCACGCGGCCTTGCGGGTCTATGTGATGGGCGAGCGCGGGGCGAACCGAGAGCCGGCGACTGACGCCGACATCGCCGCCATGGCCGCGATCGCCCGGCGCGCGGTCGAGGCCGGCGCCCTGGGCTTTTCGACCTCGCGCACGCTCAATCACCGCACCAGCGACGGCCAGCCCACCCCGACCCTGACCGCCGGCGAGGATGAGCTGACGGGGATTGCGCTCGGTTTGGCGGCCGCCGGCAAGGGCGTGCTGCAGGTGGTGTCGGACTTCATCGACGGGCCCGCCGAGCTGGCCATGCTGCGCCGGATTGTCGAGCGGTCGGGCCGTCCGCTGTCGTTCTCCCTGGTCCAGAGCCCCAAGGCGCCGCAGGGCTGGCGGACGCTGCTGGATGGCGTCGCCGCCGCCGTCGACGCCGGCCTGCCGATCAAGGCGCAGGTCTGCGGCCGTCCGGTCGGGGTGCTGTTTGGCCTGGAGCTAACGCTCAACCCGTTCAGCCAAAACCCGGTCTTCGCCGAACTGAAGGACCGCCCCTTGGCGGACAAGGTCGCCGCCCTGTCCGACCCGGCGTTCCGCGCCCGGCTGCTGGCCCACGACGGTGACGCCAGGGGGCCCTTCGCCGGCAGCGCGCTGCGGGCCTGGGACAATCTCTATCCGATGGGCGGCGTCGACCCGGACTATGAGCCGACGGCCGACAAAACCGTAGCCGCGATCGCCGCGCGCGAGGGGCGCGACCCGGCCGCCGTCGCGCTTGACGCCATGCTGGCCCAGGACGGGCGGGGCATGCTGTACCATCCGTTCCTGAACTATGCCGACGGATCGCTGGACCCCAGCTTCGCCATGCTGACCCATCGCGACACCGTGCCGGGCCTGTCCGACGGCGGGGCGCATGTCGGCATGATCTGTGACGGCAGCTTCCCGACCAGCAACCTGATCCAGTGGACTCGCGACCGGACGCGAGGCCCAAGGATCCCACTGGAGACGATGATCGCGCGCCAGAGCCGCGGCACCGCCCAGGCCGTGGGCCTGCTGGACCGGGGCCTGATTGCGCCCGGCTATCGCGCCGATCTCAATGTCATCGACTACGAGGACTTGAGGCTGGAGGCGCCGCGTGTGGCCTATGACCTGCCCGCTGGCGGGCGTCGCCTGACGCAGCGCGCACACGGCTATGTCGCCACGGTCGTCGCCGGCGTCGTCACCCAGCGCGACGGCGAGCCGACCGGGGCCTTACCCGGCCGACTCGTGCGTGGCGCCCAGGCCACGCCCCTCGCCCTGGCGGCTGAGTAGCGGCTACTCGCCGAAGCCCTTGCCGGGGGCGAAGGGCGAAAACCGGATCAGCCGCGAGTCCTCCACCGCCGCCTGGCGGTGCTTGACATGTTCGCGGTAGTCCGGGTTCGTGACCATCGCCAGGAAGGCGCCCGCGTTGGGGTACTCGGCGATGAAGGCGAGATCCCACCGCTCGTCGCTGGGACCGGTTAGCACCACCTCGGGGCTGCCCGCCCACACCTGCCGACCGCCCAGTCCCTCGAAGATCGGGCCGGAGGTGCGGCCGTATTCGCGATAGGCGTCCAGGCCCGTCATGCCCTTGCCGTGATTGGGGTGATCGGCCGGATACTCGGCCAGCGGCTTTAGCCGGATCAGGTTCAGCATGTGGATCGGCGTATCGCGCGGCAGCGCCTTGAAGGCGTCGAACTGCGCGCGGGTCGGGTCGATATTGGACATGGGGGGCTTCTCGGCGAGGCGTGTTACTTCCAGTATTCGGTGATCTTCGAGATCTTGTCCTGCTTAAACTCGAACACCGCGAGGTGGCGTTTTGGTAGGCCCTTATTGATCTCTTCACGCTCCACCGCGATGCCATTATGGCCGGGGATCGTTGCGACCACCCGGTAGCGGGGCGCCTTCAGGTCATAGCGCCCCATGCCCTGAATACGCAGTGTGTTCTTGTAGAGTTGCTCCCTTGTATAGGTCCCTCCGTAAACCTCGTGGACATAGACAAAATCAGGAGCGTAGAGCGCGAAAAGCGCATCGACATCGGCGGCGGTCGACCCTTGCATCATGACCTTGTTCTGAGCGTTGGTGACCTCGACCACTTTGGCGTTCAGTTGCTCGGCCGTAAGGGAGGGCGACTCGGCGTGGGCGGGCGAGGCGGCCAGCACCACCAAACTCAAAAGCAGCGCCTTCATTGCTCTTCTCCATCATGGGGCGTTCTTGCGTCCCGCCGGCTCGGTCGCGTGGGGCGGCGATGGACGCTGTTTCAGGTGATGTCGGCGAAATTCACCGCCTCGGCAGGATCGTCAGGCCGTCCGCCAGTTCGTTGCGGTCGTCGCCGCGCGGGGGGACGTGGGCGGCGAGGATTACTCCCGTCCGGGCGACAGCGGCGACGAAGCCGTCGGCGACCTTGCCGCGCTTGAGGCCCGCCACGAGATCGGCGACCACCTCGTCCCAGACCGCATTGGGCGCGGCCTTGTAGATGCCCTCGTCGGCGATGACCTCGACGCGATGCTCGGCCAGGGCCGCGAAGATCAGCACGCCCGTTCGATCGCGGGTGACGTGCAGGCCGTGGCTGAGGAACTGCTCCATCGCCGCGCGCTTGACGCGGGCTGTCTTCAGCGCGCCGGGTGTGAGCGCGCGGCGGATCGGCGGGATCGAGACCACCAGCGCCGCGACGACGAACACCGCCAGCTGCAGCACGATATAGGTCGACAGCGCCGACAGGATCGCGCCGTCTTGCGCGGCCTGGTGGCCCACGCTCCAACCGCCGAACAGGCGGGTCAGCATCTCGGGGCGAAAGCCCGCCAGCAGCGCGCCGGCCGGCAGGACGAGCGCCGAAGCCGCCGCCCAGACGAGCGGCGTCTCGCGGTAGTCTGACACTTCGGGCGAGAGGACGCAGAAGATCTCACCGGCGGTGGTCTTTTCGGCCTGCGCCACCGCCTGGGCGATGCGGTCGAGATCCTTGGGACTCATGTTCTTGGCCATCTCACCACCGTCCCGAACTGCCTCCGCCGCCGAACGAGCCGCCGCCACCGGAGAAGCCGCCGCCTCCGCCGCCCCAGTCTCCGCCGCCACCACCGCGTCCGCTGCTGGTTAGGGCGTTGAGGATGATCCAGGGCAGGGCCGAGCCAAGGCCGCCGCGCCGTCCCCGGAACAGGCTGGAGAAGAGGAAGATCACGAACAGGAAGATCAGGAAGCCGACGATGGGCGAGCCACGCGACTCGTGACGCTCGGGACGGGCGGCGTCCGCCACGCGCGCCTTGGCTTCCTCAGGCGGCAGGCCCAGCTGCTCGATCATGGCGTCGGCGCCGGCGACAACGCCGCCGGAGAGATCGCCATTGCGGAACTTGGGCAGGATCGCCGACTGGATGATCACGCTGGACAGGGCGTCGGTCAGGACGGGCTCCAGGCCATAGCCGACCTCGATCCGCACCTGCCGGTCATTGGGCGCGACCAACAGGATCGCGCCGTCGTCCTTGTCCTTGTCGCCGATGCCCCAGGTGCGGCCCAGGCGGTAGCCGTAATCCTCGATCGGATAGCCCTGCAGGCTGCTGACCGTCGCCACCACCAGTTGATGGCCGGTGCGGGTCTCCAGCGCTTCGAGCTTGTCGGAAAGGTCGCGCTCGACCTCGGGGGACAGCACCTGCGCCTCGTCGACGACGCGCCCCGATAGCCGCGGGAACTTCGGCTCCGCGAGGGCGGGCAGGGCGAAGAGCGCCGCCGCCAGCATCAACAGCCACATCCTCACCCGTGTCACGGGGGAGGTGGCGCGGCGCGGATACGCGCCGTGACGGAGGGGACGCTGTGCGATGGAGAGCGCCCCCTCCACCGCGGAGCCCGTCCTCGGGCGCGCGCTAAGCGCGACCCGGGGGCGGTTCCCCTGCCCCGTTTCTCGGGGGAGGAGGGCCATTCTACTGCACCTTCGGCGGCGTCGCCGTCGGCGGGCTGGAGAAGTCCACCGTCGGCGCGCTCTGGGCGGCGGCCGTGGCCTGGAACAGCTGGGCCGGCTTCTGATCGCTGTAGAGGGTCTTGGCCCACAGCAGGCTCGGGAAGGTCCGCAGGGTCGTGTTGTACTTCTGGGCGGTCTCGTTGTAGTCGCGCCGCGCGATGGTGATCCGGTTTTCGGTGCCTTCCAGCTGGCTTTGCAGGGCCAGGAAGTTCTGGTTCGACTTCAGATCCGGATACTGCTCCTGGATGACCATCAGGCGACCCAGCACACCCGACAGCTGGTCCTGGGCGGCGGCGAACTTCTGGAACTGGGCCGGGTCGGTGATGGTCGAGGCGTCGACCTTGACCTGGGTGGCGCTGGCGCGGGCCTGCGTGACGGCGGTCAGCACGTCCTTTTCCTGCGCCGCGTAGCCTTTCACCGTGGCGACCAGATTCGGAATCAGGTCGGCGCGGCGCTGGTATTGGTTCTGCACCTCGGCCCAGGCGGTCTTGGTCGCCTCGTCCTGGGTGGGAATGGTGTTGATCCCGCAGCCGGCCAAGGTGGCGGGGATGGCGACGACCAGGGCGACGCGCGCGGCGTTGCGGCCAAATCGAGAGATGGCGACACGGTTCATCAAGAGCCCTCCAGATGCGGTCATATCTTTCCGCATACCGCTGTTAGATAGCGTGGCCATGACACTACGTCAGGTCGCGCAGGATTAAACCTTCGACATGTCGCGTCTGGCTCCCGGCGTCCTTCGAGGCTGCTCACGAGCGCGCGCCAGAGGATCAGGACAACGGCGCGGATCGCACAAGGCTCCGCATCCGGAGGCGCGCGGCCTAACTTTCCGCGAAGGCCTGCTTGCGCGGGCCCATGTAGCCGAACAGCCAGGCGGCGACCTTGCGCATCTGGATCTCCTCGGCGCCCTCGGTGATCCGATAGCGGCGGTGGTGGCGGTAGATGTGCTCGAACGGCTTGTGGCGCGAATAGCCGATGCCGCCGTGGATCTGCATCGCCCGGTCGGCGGCCTCGCAGCACAGGCGGTTGGCCCAGTAGTTACACATCGAGACCTTGTCGGAGAGGCGCTTTTCGACCTCTGGCTTGGACATCTGGTCCATCTCCCAGGCGGTCTTGCGGATCAAGAGCC
>NCDQ01000503.1 GCA_002280275.1 Caulobacter vibrioides
GGGATCGTCAGACCAAAGCGGTCCTCGTAAGCGCGCGCGATCAGCCGACTGACGGCCGCCGAGGCCGTGGCCAGGCGATACGGCACATAGTCCGAGAGGCTGACATTGGCCTCGGGCGCCTCGGGCGCGCCAGACGTGATCGGAGAGACCGTTGCGGTCATGTCCCTACCCTTCGTCCTCCCGGGCGTGGCCGCCTTCGGAAGAAGCGACCTTTCGCCAATCCGTTCCGCCCGATCGCGACCCGTTCAGGTCGCATGAGCTCTGCCTGTTTGGGCGCTGGCGTCGCCGTGGCTCAACGCCCGTCGCCCGCTGCGCCCAACACACGCCACAATCGCACGTCGCGTGAGCAGAAAACAGTCATCTCGCCTTTCTGAACGGCGATCTGTCAGTGGGGGACGCCGCCGCCGTTTGGCTTGTCGGCGGGCTTGGGCGTCTCGTTCAGCACTTTCTGGCACGCTTGAAGTTCTTCCAGGCAGGTCTTGCGGCTCCAGAAGTCAGAGAATTCGGCGACGGCCAAGCGGAGGAGCTGGATGTGCTCCTTATATTCCAGCGGCTTGGGCGCGTCATCGTGGTGATCTTCATGGTGGTCATCGGAACACGGCTTGCTGTCGGTCAGAAGCACCGTCTGAGATCCGACGATGGTGACATTGCGGCTTAGGACCTCGACCCCGGCCTTGGCGGGCGTGGCCTTGGGATCCTCTTGGCCGGCATGCCCCGCCGCGTGGCCCTGCCCCTTGTCGTGCCCCTTGGCGTCATGGCCCTTCGAATCATGGCCCTTGCCGTGACCGTGCTTGTCGCCCTTGCCGTGGTCGTCTTTCTTGTCCTCGGGACGCTCGCCCTTCATGGCCTTGTTCAGCTGCTCGAAGGTCTTGCCGCACGGCCCCCCGAACGCCAGCACCGGGCCGATCCGCAGCTTGACCTCGTCGATCAGGTCCTGGGTCTTGGTGACCAGTTCGCCGGAGTGGGCGCTGCTGGCGGCCACGCACTTGGCCTTGATGGCCTCATGAATGATCTTGGGCGCATCGCTCTGCTTCTGGCCCTTATCACCCCGCCCGGTCAGACGGCCGGCGAAGAAGGCCAGGCCGATGATCGCCAGGCCGGCCAGCACGAGAAGAAAGACCAGCGTCGGATCAAAAACCGGCACCGGTTGATCGACTGGAAATTCTGACTGGTACACCCGACTTCTCCGCCCCACGCGACGCGCCATTCGACGACGCACGCTATGGTTAACGCAACAGCGTTATGGATGCACGGCCAAGGTGACTAGGTCGGGCGAGAAATAATAGCGGAAACCCGAGCGCCGTGCTCGTAGCGCGAGGGTCCGCCATAGACGTTGACCTCGCACAGGATGTCGCCGCCCTCGCCCGCAGCCCAGATATAGCTCCGCTCGACCTCGACATGGCGACCGGCGGGCGAGATCCCTTCGAACGTGTCGCCCCACGGGACGACGCCCTTCAGGTCCTGCCAGCGCAGCGTGACGGCGCGCGAAAGCTCGTCGCGCGCCATCGCTTCAAGGTCTGGATCGCTCGTCGACAGCGCCTCAGCCCTCGGCGGTGTCGCGAAAATAGGCCTCGACCTCGCCCTGCAGCTTGATCGTCATCGGATTGCCCTTGCGATCCAGGGTCTTGCCGGCCGCGACCCGCACCCACTTCTCGCTGATGCAGTATTCCTCGACATTGGTCTTCTCGACGCCCTTGAAGCGGATGCCGATGCCGCGTTCCAGGAGGTCAGCGTTGTAGTGGGGGCTGTCCGGATTGACGGAGAGGCGGTCGGGGGGTGTGTCGCTCATGGTCTTCAGCTTTCGGTCTGGGCCACGCGGCCCGTGTCTTGGCCGGGGTGATAGCCACGAAACGCGCAAAGTCCAAATCTTGAAGGACGGGAGCGCTCCCGATGGAGCGCCCCCGCGACGCCTCAGGTCGTC
>NCDQ01000504.1 GCA_002280275.1 Caulobacter vibrioides
GCTGACCTTCTCGCGCCGGATCAGGTCGATCAGCCGGGCGGCGTTGCCCAGCATGACCAGAGGGTTCTTGGACTGGGCGGGCATCCGCGCCAGGCGAGCGCCGTCGGCCTCCAGCCGCGTCGCCATGCGTCCGCCGCGGGTGGCGACCAAGGCCTTGCCGCCTTGCGCGACCACGGCGTGGGCGACATCAATCGTCGTCTGTTCGGCGCCGCCGGTTTCCAGTTCCGGCGTCACTTGCAGCAGAGTGAAGTTGGCGGGTAGGTCGGGCACGCGAGTCTCGACGAGATAACGGCCCGTAGTTAGCGAAAGGATCAAGGCGACGCCATGACCGAATCCCGGGGCGCCCTGACGCGCGAAGACGGATCGACGCTGGCCTGGCGGCGGGTGGACGGCGAGGGGGCCACGGTCGTGTGGCTGGGCGGCTTCCATTCCGACATGACCGGGACCAAGGCCGAGGTGCTGGCCGAGCAGGCCAAGGCGACGGGCGGTTCCTTTCTGCGGTTCGACTATTTCGGCCATGGCGAGTCGAGCGGCCAGTTTCGCGACGGCACAATCAGCCGCTGGCGCGCCGACGCCCTGGCGGTGATCGACGAGCTGACCGACGGTCCGCTGGTGCTGGTCGGCTCATCGATGGGCGGCTGGCTGTCGTGCCTGGCGGCCATCGCGCGGCCTGACCGGGTGAAGGCCATGGTGCTGATCGCGCCCGCGCCCGACTTCACCGAGAAGCTGATGGGGCCCGAACTGTCCGCCGAGGCCAGGGCGGCGATCGCGCGTGACGGCTTCTGGACCCGCCCCTCCGAGTACGATGACGGCGGCTATCCGATCACCCGCGACCTTCCGGAGGACGGGGCGCGGTGGTCGATCCTGCCGGGGCCTGTGCCGATCGATGTTCCGGTTCGCATCCTGCAGGGCGGCGCCGACCCGGACGTGCCGTGGGCGCACGCCTTGGAACTGGCCAACGCCCTGACCTCGGACAATGTCGTCTTCGCCCTGATTAAGGACGGCGACCACCGTCTCTCGCGTCCGCAGGATTTGGAGCGCCTGGTCGCCGCTGTTTCTGAAGCCAAGGGCCTGGCCGAGCCGGAAGAGGGGGATCTCGTCTCCCGCCGTCTGGCGCGCGCGGCGCGGCTACGTAACGCCGCGGGGCTGGAAGCGACGGGGATCGCGCCGCGACCACTGCCGATCGATGATGAGTAGCTGGCCTTCTTCGGCTTTGACGCCTCACTAACCGTCCTGAGCGGCGGCCTTCAGGCGCCGCGCGAGCTCAACGCCCTTGTCGACATCGACGCAGGCACCCCAGGTCTTGCGCTCTTCGGCAAGCAATTGCTGAACCTTCGCAAGATCGGGCGCTATGCGCAGATCAGCGCCGCGTTCGATCAGGCGGCGAGAGATCAGCTCGATATTGGCCCTGGCGTTGTCAACCTCGCCGAGGCTCGACAGCAAGCTCACCCGGATCTCCGGGGTCAGTTCGTCTATCCCCAACGCCAGGGGCACCAACGTTCCGAGGGCGTCGTTTTCCGAAGCCTGTTCTCGGCCTATTGACGAAATGGTTGATAGAGCTCGCGCATAGGCGATCAGCCTTGGTCGCGGAACGCGTTTCGAAGCCTCCGCCGCCACAAGACGCTCCATCGTCGCGGTGCGCCAGGGCCGGATCGGGCTCAGATAAGCGTAGGGAACGCCAGAGCCTGACGAGCTCCTGGTGCGGGCGATCTGGGGCTTAGGGTCGTAGCGCACAGCCGCGCCGCTCAGGCCTTCCGCGAGGAGAGAAACTCGGGCCCTCAGGCAAGGATCGAGCGCCACCCGCTCGATCGCCTGGGTGAGGTTTTCCTCCATGTCGACCCGAGCTTGCGCGTCCAGTTCGGCGACTTCGCGGCGCCAACGCCATTCCTGCACGGCGTTTTCCGACCATAGC
>NCDQ01000067.1 GCA_002280275.1 Caulobacter vibrioides
CGATCTGCTCCAGCCCCTCCCGATAGCGCTCTTCGCCAACAAAGGTCGCTCCCCGGTTCACATAGACCTCTCCTAGGTCAGGATCGATGGTTCCAGCCTGGTCGAAGTCCGCTCGCGCAGCGGAGAACTGTCGTTGCCGCATCTGCAGAACACCGCGATTCACAAAGGTGCGGGCGCGATCTCTGAAGCTCAGCGTTTCGACCTCCAGCGCCGTCGTGCACGTCAGGATCGACCGACTATCGGAACGCCCGCTTTGGGCTGCGTCGGAACACTCCTTGGCGGCTCCGCCGCCGATGACCAATGTCGAAGCGTCAGCGCCGCCTTGACCAGACAGCAGAACAAGCAAGCCAGCTGCAATCAGGGAAACTCTTGGGGTCATTTCTTCCTCCCGAGGACCGCATTCATTGTGCGTCGGCCGTTTAGGTCTCTAATCCACCAGACCGCATCGCTTCCTGGATCCACACGCCATGGCGCGGCGCCTGAAATCATCGCGAAGCTTTGAGGCTGTAAAAGTTGGTGAACCGCGCAATGTCCTAGACAATGCGCCTTTCCGTCCCAAGGCTCAATCCAATGCTCCCCCTGATCCTCGTCGCCGCGGCCACGCTTCAGACGACCGAACCGATGGGTCAAACCGAGGTGGCGCCGGTGACCATAGAGGCGCAACCCAAAGCTAGGGAGGCGGCGCCTCTGAACGACAAGGCCATTGAGGACCAACTGAACGCTCTGGTGTCCGCCCAGCCCAACCGAGTAGTCTGCCTGAGCAAGGCGCCGACGGGGACCAGGATCCAGCGACCGCTGTGCGCAACCCTGCGCCAGTGGTACGATTTCGAACTCGCCCGGGGCGTCGCCGAAAAGCGTGGCGGCGCTGGGGGCATGCCTGGTCCCCCCTACGAACTGGTCGACTTGATAAAGTCTAGGCTGGCGAATTCCGAGTATCGCGCGATGGCGGAAGCTCGCGCGGCCGCCAGACTGGAGGCGGAGTACGAAGCCGAAGCCAAGAACGCGCCCCCCCAAAGTCATTGAGCAAGCCTTTGGCGCGACAATCACGAACGACGTTGTCGTCCTCGCCAAGCCCTGCCAATCTTCACCCGCTGGACGGGTGATACTTCAGATGATCGCGACGCTCCTTACCGTGATGCTTGCTGGCCAGAGCCTGCCGCTGCCTGCAGGATCACTCGATCAGCCCGAAACCGTGTCGCCAGCGATCGTTGCGCCACCAAAGCCGGAAGTTCCGACCGACCACGATCTGACCAAGAGCCTGAACGATCTCGTGAGGTCACATCCCGACCAAGTGGTTTGTCTTCAACTTACGCGCACGGGGAGCCATCGGCCCCATAGGGACTGCCGAACCATTAGGGGCTGGTACGACTATGAAGCCGTACGCCGACCCGCCATGGCCAAGCTCCTGCAGCAGCTGAAGGTTGCAAATGGCGACGTCGCGGGCGCAACCGCTCTAGCGCCACCTTATGAGCTGCTTCAACACGTTAAGGACCGCTACCGGAGCCCGAGAGCCAGGGCTGCGGCCAAAGCCCGGGCGCTGGAGCGGACCAAGGCCGAAGCGCGCCGCCCCCCACCCGCGGCGCCGACAACTTCGCATCCTTAGGCGCTCCATACAGAGCGCGCAGGAGCGCCCTGAGCTGAAGCCGTGCTAACACCCGCGACGACTCAGAGACCATTGCCGCTCAGGAACCGCGCCCATGCACCTTGCTCGCTTTGCTCGCGCCCGCTTCGCGCACCTTCCCACGCCCCTGGAACCCCTGCCCCGTCTCGGCGCGGAACTGGGCGTGGACCTTTGGGTCAAGCGCGACGACTGCACCGGTCTCGCCGGCGGCGGCAACAAGACCCGCAAGCTGGAGTTCCTCCTCGGCGAGGCCTTGGCCCAAGGCGCCGACACCCTGGTCACCCAAGGCGCGGTCCAGTCCAACCACGTCCGCCAGACCATCGCCGCCGGCGCGCGCTTTGGCCTGAAGACCGAGGTGATCCTGGAAGAGCGCACCGGTTCCAAGGCCAGCGACTACATGGGCAACGGCAATGTCCTGCTCGACAAGCTGATGGGCGCCTCGCTGCGCTATGTGCCAGGCGGGACGGATATGGTCGCCGAGCTCGAGGTCACCGCCCAGAGCGTCCGTCAGCGCGGCGGCAAGCCCTATGTGATCCCCGGCGGCGGCTCGAACACGGTCGGGGCGCTCGGCTATGTCGATTGTGCGCGCGAACTGGTCGTCCAGGCCGACCAGATGGACCTCAAGATCGATCGCCTCGTCACAGCGACAGGCAGCGCCGGCACGCACGCTGGCCTGGTCGCGGGCTTCGCGGCGCTGTCGGTGGACATCCCGATCCTGGGTTTCGGCGTGCGCGCGCCCAAGCCCAAGCAGGAAGAGAACGTCTACAATCTCGCCGTCGCGACCGCCGAGACCATCGGTGCGGCGGGCCGGGTCCGGCGCGAAGCGGTCGTCGCCGACTGCGACTATGTGGGCGAAGGCTACGGCCTCGTGGACCAGGGCGTGATCGACGCCCTGGCGCTGGCCGCTCGCACGGAGGGTCTGCTGCTGGATCCGGTCTATTCGGGCAAGGCGATGAAGGGGCTTATCGATCAGGCCCGCAAGGGCGCCTTCAAGGGCGAGCGGGTCGTTTTCCTGCATACCGGCGGCGCCCAGGGGTTGTTCGGCTATCAGACGGTGCTTGAGCCGGCGCTCGGCTAGGAGCTTTCCCGATGAGCAAGGTTCTGGGCGTTCTGGGCGGCATGGGTCCGGCCGCCACCCTCGACTTCCTGGCCAAGCTGCAGGCGGCGACGCCAGTGAGCCGCGAGCAGGATCATCTGCGGGTGCTGGTGGACATCAACCCCAAGGTTCCCGACCGCAATGTCGAAGGCTCGGATCCCGGTCCGGTGCTGGCGGCGATGGCGGCGGGTCTGCGTGACGCCGGCGCGCAGGTGCTGGCGATCGCCTGCAACACCGCCCACGCCTATGCCGAAGATGTCCGCGCTTCGGGTCTGCCGCTGATCGACATGCTGGAGACCGCCGGCCTCGCCGCTCGCGGCCAAGGCGCGAGCGTCGTCGGCGTCCTGGGCACCAGCCTGGCGCTCGGTCTATATCGGGAGCGGTTTGCGCCGTTGGGGCTGGAGGTTGCGACTCTGGGTGATCACGAGCAGGTCGAGTTCATGGCCCTGCTCTACCGGATCAAGCGGGGCGACGTGGGACAGGCGTCGCGGGACGCCATGGCCGCCCTCGCCCACCGTCTGATCGGCAACGGCGCGCAAGCCGTGGTCGCGGGATGCACCGAAGTGCCCCTGGTGCTGTCCCAGCCCGACCTTTCAGCGCCGCTTCTAGACGCCACACAGACCCTGGCGATCCGCTGTGTCGAGATCTGTCTGGCGGACTGAGGCCCTAGCCTCGCACCACCGGCAGCGCTTCGTCGTAGTTGGCTTCGAACAGACCCAGCAGCGCCGCAGCGCCTCGCGACGCTTGCGCCATGCGTAGCAAAGCCGCGCGGGCGTGCGCGTTGTCGGCGATCTCGGCTTGTCGCTCGAGCCGCTCGGCTTCGGTCAAGTGGTCGTTTCGCGTCCCCATGGCCGAAAGGTTTACAAGATATGAACGCGCATCCGCCATGCGACCGCTGGACGCAGAGCGATCACCGTTCTGTGGCGAGGGCTGAGTCAGCGCGCCATCTGGGAAATGAAAACGCCCCCGGCCCTTTTCGGCCCGGGGGCGTCGTCCTGTTCCCCAACAGGACGGCGTCGGCCGCGCTGCTCCGAGCGCGGCGTCGCCTCAAGTGAGGCGCGGAATCTCGCTGAACACGGATCAACAGACAACGCGTCCGCCTGTCGCAGTGGAGCCTCTCGGCGCGGGACGGCCCACGATTGTCGACCAACGGCGCTCAGCCTTCTTAGCGAAAAGTGGGTAGTCAAAGACATGACACCGGTAGCATAATGCGGACAACGTCACTTCCAAGATGACGGAGCCGTCGCTGGCCAGGGAGGTTCGCTCGCCTATCCTTCGATGTAAGCTCCGCACTGATCGGAGTTTATCCATGCCCCTCAGCCCGCTCTCCCGCCGTCGCCTCCTGGCCACCTCGGCGGCGGCCTTCGCCGCAGCGGGCGCCCTTGCGCCGCTCCGGGCGTTCGCCGCGCCGGGCCGTGAAATGGCGCTGGAGACGATGAAGACGGCCACGCGCTTCATGGTCGACAAGGTCGCCTACAAGGGCGGCTATGTCTGGAGCTATCTGCCCGACTTCTCGCGGCGCTGGGGCGAGATGGAAGCCTACCCGACCATGATCTGGGTGCAGCCGCCCGGCACCGCGACGATGGGGCATCTGTTCCTCGACGCCTATCACGCGACGGGCGATGAGTATTATTACAAGGCCGCCTGCAAGGCAGCCAAGGCTTTGATCGCGATCCAGCATCCGGCCGGCGGCTGGAACTATCTGGGTGATCTCGCCGGCGAAGCCTCGATCCGCAAGTGGTACGACACGATCGGCAAGAACGGCTGGCGGCTCGAGGAATTCCAGCACTACTACGGCAACGCTACCTTCGACGACGCCGGCACGGCGGAGACCTCGCAGTTCCTGCTGCGCCTCTACGTCGAGAAGAAGGACAGGCGCTTCAAGCCGGCCCTGAACAAGGCGCTGCAGTTCGTTCTCGACAGCCAGTATCCCAACGGCGGCTGGCCCCAGCGCTTCCCGCTGAAGACTGATTTCCAGAACCACGGCCACGCCGACTATACCGGCTACATCACCTTCAACGACGATGTGGCCGGCGAGAACATCAAGTTCCTGATCATGGTCTGGCAGACCCTGGGCGATCCTCGCGCCCTGCCCGCCATCCGAAAGGCCATGGACTGTTTCGTGATCTGCCAGCAGCCCCAGCCGCAGCCGGCGTGGGGCCTGCAGCACTACGTCGATACGCTCAAGCCCGCCGCCGCGCGCAGCTATGAGCCCGAGGCCTTCGCCTCGCACACCACGGGCGCCAATATCGCCTCGTGCATGGACTTCTACGAGCTGACAGGCGACCCCAAGTACCTGGCGCGCCTAGGTGAGGCGCTCGACTGGCTGGACAGCATCAAGCTGCCGCAGGAAATCCAGAAGGGCCGTCCCTACCCGACCTTCATCCAGGTGGGCACGGGCAAGCCGCTCTACATCCACCGGCGCGGCAGCAACGTCGTCAACGGCGAGTACTACGCCGACCAGAACCCCGAAGGTACGGTGATCCACTACTCATCGTTCCGCGCGGTGAACGTGGCCGGCCTGCGCCAGCGGCTCGCCAAGCTGCAGGCCACCCCGCCTGAGGTCGCCAGCAAGGACTCGCCGCTCAAGGGCGGCCGCAAGACACTGCCCAAGTACTTCACCACGGGCGACATTTCGGTGTCGGATTTGAACGTCGACACCCTGAAGGCCGACACCGGCCAGACCTCGCCGGACAAGGCCGCTGGCCTGATCGCGTCGCTCAACGCCGAAGGCTGGTGGCCGACGGAGCTCCGGGCGACCAGCAACCCCTATATCGGCGACGGCTCGCCCACCCCGGCGCCCGGCGACTTCAGCCAGACGCGCGTCGGCGACGCGACGGACACCTCGCCTTACATCACCGACACGCCCAAGATCGGCATCTCGACGGGAACCTACATCGAGAACATGGCGGCGCTGATCAAGTATGTGACGGCGAGCTAAGACGCTGACTTACTCGCAAAGGCGCTTGAGGTTCATCAGAACCTTGGGCGTGTCCTTGCGCAGGGCTTCGCGGATCAGCGCCTTGGGGATCGGCCAGTCCACGGCCAGGCGATTGTCGTAGAAGACGCGAGTTCGCCGGCCGTCGCCCAGCGGCTGAAGTTTCCATTCGCCTTGCTGGACCTTCAGGTCGCCGCCAACCAGTCGGAACTTGATCCGGCTGTAGGGCTCGTAGTCGGAACGGAAGACGATCTGCATCCCCGGAAACACGAGGTTGCGGCGCGTCACGTGCTCGCGAATGTCCCAGCCGCGGACCATCTCGCCCTCGACGGTGCGGCAGACGGCGAGCGTGGTGATCATCACCTTGGCCGCCGCGCAATCGGTCATGGTGCGCCAGACCTTCTCGGGCGGCGCATTGACGTCCACCACGCCCTTCACATGCCCCGAGACGCCGTCGGGGTCGGGAAACACCTCGGCATAGGCCTCACCCTTGGCCAGCGCAGCCTTCGCCTTGGCGGACAGCTCAAAGGACCAGGCTTGGCCCGCAACGAGCAACGAGAACGCCACGACGGCCAGAGCGACGGTATTTCGAACGCGCATTCACAGCACTCCTCGTGACGGGGTAGTTACGGCTCCAGACGCGAACCGGACGCATCATGTGATCATTGTTCGGCGATTGGGCGGCGCGGGGCTCAGGCCTCTTTCTTGGCCAGGAAGGCGCCGGTCGCTTCGATGGCCTCGACCAAGCTTACGCGTTCCAGCGTGACGCCCTCGGGAAGGCTTGAGAACAGCCGGGTTGGAGCAGCCGCGTCCAGCATCACGAACACACCGCGATCGTCAGCGCGCCGGATCAAGCGCCCAAAGGCCTGGCTGATCCGCGCGCGCGCAACCGCGTCGTCATAGCCCTTGCCCCCAAAGCGCAATCGGCGCGCCTTGTGCAGTACGTCGGGACGCGGCCAGGGCACGCGATCGAACACCAGAAGCCGCAGCGAGCGGCCTGGTACGTCCACGCCGTCGCGGATGGCGTCGGTGCCCAGCAGGCAGGCGTCCTCCTCGGCCCGGAAGATGTCGACCAGCGCCCCCACCTCCAGAGGATCGACGTGCTGGGCGTAGAGCGCCAGGCCCTGATCGGCCAGCGGCGCGGCGATACGCTCATGCACGGCCTTCAAGCGACGGATGGCGGTGAAGAGGCCAAGCCCCCCGCCCCCGGCCGCGAGGAACAGCTCGCGCATGGCCGCGGAGACCTGGCGCGGATCTTCCTTGTTCACGTCGGTGACGACAAAGGCCTTGGCGTTGTTTGCGTAATCGAAGGGCGAGACCAGCCGCAGCACCTTGGGCGCGGACGGCAGGCGCGCCGCGCCCGTGCGCATCTCGGCCAGGGCGAACGGATCCTCCAGCGCGGGATCAACCAGGGTGGCGCTGGTCACCAGGACACCGTGCGCGGGCGACAGCACCGCCGCCCGCAACGGTTCGGTGGGGTCCACCCAGTGCCGGCGACAGGCGGCGTCCACGACACGCCCATAGAGGAAGGTCGCCTCGAACCAGTCGACGAAGTCCGGATCGCTGTCGCTCGGCTCAGCGTCGTCATCCTCGATGGCTTTCAGGATCGAGCGCCAGGCCGGCAGCGTCATGCGCGCGCGGCGATCCAGACCTCGCAAGGCCCCCTCGATCCTGGCCCGCTCCGACGCGCCGAGGTGCTCGGCGTCCTCGTCCAGCACGTCTTCCAGCGCCCGGGCCAGGGCCAGCAGCGGGGCCTCGATCGCGGCGAGAGCCTTGGCGGCCTCGGGCGCGCGCTCGCGGACCAGATCGGTCGCCGGCCGCGCATCGCATTGCAGGCCGAGATCGGCCCCGCCCCGGTCGCCGCTGCGGGCCCGAAGCTGCTCGATGACGGCGACGAGGAAGTTCTCGATCGGACCGATCGGATTGATCTGGCCGTCGGGCGGGGCGACCCGACCCGACCAGCCCTCACCCGGCAGGGCGGCGGCGGCCTGGATCGCCTGGCTCATCGCGCCGCGCGCGCCCTCCCGGTCTCCCAGGATGTCCAGCAAGCGCGCCTCGAGCCCACGCCCGCGACGGCCCCGCCCTTCGGGCCCGCGGATCCAGCGCCGCAGTTCCGCCGTCTCAAACCCCGACAAAGCGGTTGAGAATGCCGAGTCCGCCGCCTCAAACACATGGTGACCTTCGTCGAAAATCAGCCGCGACAGCACCGGCACTTCGGACGGTTCTTCGCTGCGGTCATCGGTCGCTTTCAGGTTTGCTTTCTGGGCCGCATGCAACTCATAGGCCGCCTGCGCCATGACGAGGGCATGGTTGGCGATGACGATCTGGGCGGATTTGGCCTTACGGATCGACTTTTCGACAAAGCACACCCGGTAGTGGGCGCAGGCCGAATGGATGCACTCCCCGCGCCGGTCAACCAGAGCCGCCGGATTAAGCGACTGAAACAGGTGCGCGCCCGACCCAACCGGCAACAGCGATGGCAACCAGGTCGGAAAGTCCCCGCCCATAATATCGCCGTCACGGCTGTAGACCACCCAGCGCGCCATCAGGCCCGCAATGATCGCCTCCCCCGGTGTCTGACTGACTGCGGTTAGCCGCTCCTGATAATTGAGCAGGCACAGATAGTTTTCGCGGCCTTTGCGCACCGCGACCTTCATCTGGCGCTCAGAATCCGTGTCAAACAAGGCGCGGGTATCATTGAAAATCTGTTTCTGAAGGGCGCGGGTATAGGTCGACACCCACACCTTGCCCTGCGCCTTTTGCGCCCAGGCCTGAGCGGGTGCTAAGTACCCCAGGGTCTTACCGACACCCGTACCCGCTTCGGCCAGCACCATGTGCGGCTGATCCATCACCCATTTCGGCTGAAATATAGTCCGCGCCGACTGGGCAAAGGCCAGTTGTTCGGGGCGGCGTTCATCAAGGCCTGCGCGTACCAGATGGCGCGACAGGGCATCGGCGATTTCGTCCTCAGTCACCGATACCGATTTGGGCGGCGCCTCGGGGGCCTGATCCTCCCATTCATCGAGCAGTGACCAGACCTCAAGGGCGGGTGGAATCACAAAATCGGCCGGCAGGGGATTACGCGCCAGCGCCGCCTCAACCGCTCCCGCCCACACCCAGCCA
>NCDQ01000505.1 GCA_002280275.1 Caulobacter vibrioides
CGAGGCGATGCTGCGCGAGGTCGAAAGCGGCATGCCGAGCTATGTCACGGCCCAAGGTGTGGCCGCTGAACGGCCCAACGACCCCGAACCGCTGGTGTTCATGGCCAAGGCCCATGCGGCCGCCGGCGACATGGCCAGCGCCGAGCAGGCGCTGCGCAAGGCGGTTCGCATCGCGCCCAAGCGCGCCGACATCTGGAGTCTGCTGGGCGAGACCTTCGTCATCCAGACCGAGGGCCAGATCGGGCCCGACGCCAAGCTCGCCTTTGGCCAGGCGCTGAAGGCCGATCCCGCTGACGTCCGCGCCCGCTACTATCTGGCCCGCGCCCGCATCGCCGAGGGCGACGTCGCCGGCGGATTGTCGGACTGGCGCAGCTTGGCGCAGAGCCTTGCGCCCAACGCGCCCGGACGCGAGTCGCTGGCCGCCGAGATCGCGGCGGTGGAGGCGTCGGGCAAGCTGCCGGGCGCCGAACCCGCCGCCGAGGCCGATCCGCAGGTCCAAGGCATGATCGCCGGCATGGTCGAGGGGCTGGCCCAGCGTCTGAAGCAGTCGCCTGACGATCCGGACGGCTGGGTGCGTCTGGTGCGCGCCTACGCCGTGATGGGCGACGCCGCCAAGCGCGACGCGGCCCTGGCGACGGCCTCGGCGCTCTTCAAGGATCAGCCCAAGGTGATGTCGGCCCTGCGTCAGGCCGCCGATACGCCCGCTCAAGCCAAGACGACGAACCCATGAGTTTCTGGCCCAAATCCCGAAAGGCGCGCCGTCGCCTGACCATCCTGCTGGCCATCGCGCCGGTGCTGGCCCTGGCCGTGGGCCTGGCGTTGTATGGCCTGCGCGACAGCATCTCGCTGTTCTATACGCCGGCCCAGGCCCAGGAGGCCAAGGTCGCCGCCGGCCGCAAGGTGCAGCTGGGCGGCCTTGTCCAGCACGGCAGCGTGGTCAAGCACCCGGACGGCAATGTCGAGTTCGTGGTCGCCGACCAGAAGGCCACCGCCAAGGTCGTCTATCACGGCGACCTGCCCGACCTGTTCCGCGAAGGCCAAGGCATCGTCGCCGAGGGATCCTTCAACGCGCAGGGCGTCTTCGAGGCCAAGCTGGTGCTGGCCAAGCACGACGAGCGCTACATGCCGCGCGAGGTGTCCAAGGCGCTGAAAGAGCAGGGCGAGTGGCGCGGCGAAGGGGCCGGGGCGCCGGCTTATGTGAAATCCTCCCCCCAAGGGGGAGGTGGTCGCGAAGCGACCGGTGGGGGAAGTTCTGCTGACTCGGCCACGCCCCCCTCCGACCTTCGGTCGCCTCCCCCACGGGGGGAGGATCGCCCATGATCGTCGAACTTGGCGCCTTCGCGCTCATTCTCGCCCTGATGCTTTCGGTCGCCCAGGCGGGGTTGTCGGCCGTGGGCGGCGCGCGGCGTTCGCCGGTGCTGACGGGCGCGGGCCAAGGCGCGGCGATCGCCACCTTCGTGGCCCTGCTGGTGTCGTTCGGGGCGCTGATCTACGCCTTCGTGACCTCGGACTTTTCGGTCACCAACGTCGCCACCAACTCGCACACCGACAAGCCGATGCTGTTCAAGGTGGCCGGCGCCTGGGGCAGCCATGAGGGCTCGATGCTCCTGTGGTGCCTGGTGCTGACGGGCTTTGGCGCGGCCATGGCGGTCTTTGGCGACAGCCTGCCGCCGCGCCTGCGCGCCTACGCCATCGCGGTGCAGGGCGCGCTGGGCGTGATGTTCCTGGCCTACACCGTCTTCGCCTCGAACCCGCTGGCGCGCCTGCTGGACGCGCCGATCGAGATCGACCAGGGGCCGGGCCTCGGGGTGTGGGCGCCGGAAAACTACGCCAAGAAATTCTATGGCCCGCAGACCCTGCGCTTCGGCCTGGAACAGTCGCGCAACGTGATGACGGTGCGCCTC
>NCDQ01000506.1 GCA_002280275.1 Caulobacter vibrioides
GTCTCGCCGTCGTCGTGGGCGCCAGCGGCGGTCTTGGCCGCGCCTTCGTGGCGCGTCTGGCGGCCGAGCCCGGCTGGAGCGCCGTCATCGGCGTCGGCCGCGCCCGTCCGGACGACTGGCCAGAGGACCCCCGCACGCCGTTCCTGGCGATGGACCTGCTGGACGAGACCGCCCTGGCCGATCTCGCCATCCAGCTGCGCGCGCGGGGAACCCTGGGCCTGGTACTGATCGCCACCGGCCTGCTGCACGACACCGACCTGACGCCGGAAAAGAGCATGCGCGCGGTCAGCGCCGCGGCGATGCAGCGCCTGTTCGAAGTCAACACGATCATCCCCAGCCTGGTGCTCAAGCACCTGACCCCGCTGCTGCCCAAGGACGAGCCGAGCCTCGTCGGTGTCCTGTCGGCGCGGGTCGGCAGCGTCGGCGACAATCGCCTGGGCGGCTGGCACGCCTATCGCGCCAGCAAGGCGGCGCTGAACATGATGATCCGCTGCCAGGCGCTGGAGCTGCAGCGCGAGCGCCCGCGCGCGGTCTGCGTGGCGCTGCACCCCGGCACCGTCGCCACCGATCTCAGCGCGCCGTTCGCCCGGTCACCCAAGACCCTGTTCACCCCCGACGACGCCGCCCAGCGCCTGCTCAAGGTGCTCTCGCGCCTGGAGCCGGCCGACAGCGGCGGCTTCTTCGCCCATGACGGCCAACCCATCCCCTGGTGAGACGCTCGCCCCCTTCCCAACCCTTTTCGGAGACGCCCGCATGTTGATCCCCAGCGATGTCGCCCGCGCGGTGCGCCGCACGACCACGACGTTCGTCCTCAACTGGATCGACGCCCGACAGCGGGCGATGGATCTGGATCCCCTGGAGTTCCTGATCGTCCACACGATCGCGGCGGCCAACCTGCAGCACCTGCCCGCCAGCCGCCGCGCCGACCTCAACGATCCCGAGGCCGGCGACGAGCGCCACCCGGTGTCGATCGAGGGCGTGGCCGCCGCGCTCAATGTCTCCAGCGAGACCGTCCGCCGCCGCCTCAAGGCCCTGGTCGCCCGGGGCCTGGTCGAGCGCATGGGTCCGCTGGAGGACGACGACGGCGAGCGCAGCGGCCTCAGCGCGGGCCTGGCCATCAACCTCAAGGCCCTGGAGAACCCGGCCATGCGCCGCTCGCTGGGTCTGGAGCTGTCGCAGCTGTGGCGGCTTTTGCTGTCGCTGGAGCAGTTGGGCGTCATCCGCATCAACCGCCAGCACATCGCCAACATGGCGGCGTAGGGGGCGGCGCTGCCGCCAGCCTGCTGCCACGCCCCGTCAGCAGGCCCTCTAGCCTTCGCCCCCGCGCGCTCCTACCTTGGGCCCATGCCTTCTCGCGACACCTCCGGCGTCTCCGACGTCTCGACGCCCTTCGTGCTGGACACGGTTCCCGGCGGCGCGATCCCGGCGCTGTGGACCCCGCACCGCCCGGCGCGCCCCGACAAGTCCGAGGGCGGCAAGACCTTCAAGCTGGTCAGCGACTACCAGCCCGCCGGCGACCAGCCGACCGCCATCGCCGAACTGGTCGAGGGCATCGAGAACGGCGAGCAGGACCAGGTGCTGCTGGGCGTCACCGGCTCGGGCAAGACCTTCACCATGGCCCAGGTGATCGCGCGCACCCAGCGCCCGGCCCTGATCCTGGCCCCCAACAAGACCCTGGCCGCCCAGCTCTACAGCGAGATGAAGTCGTTCTTCCCGGAGAACGCGGTCGAGTACTTCGTCAGCTACTACGACTACTATCAGCCGGAAGCCTACGTCCCCCGGACCGACACCTATATCGAGAAGGACTCCTCGATTAACGAGCAGATCGACCGGATGCGCCACTCGGCCACCCGGGCGATCCTGGAGCGGGACGACGTCATCGTCGTGGCCTCGGTGTCCTGC
>NCDQ01000068.1 GCA_002280275.1 Caulobacter vibrioides
GCCGCGCAGGATGTGATAGCGGACGCCGGGCAAATCCTTGACGCGGCCGCCGCGGATGAGCACCACCGAGTGCTCCTGCAGGTTGTGGCCTTCGCCCGGAATGTAGCACACGGCTTCAATGCCGGTGGTCAGACGGACCTTGGCGACCTTACGCAGAGCCGAGTTCGGCTTCTTCGGGGTCGTGGTGTAAACGCGGGTGCAAACGCCGCGACGCTGCGGGCAGCCCTTTAGGGCGGGCACCTTGTTCCGCACCGGCTTCGGGGAGCGCGGCTTACGGATGAGCTGGTTAATGGTAGGCATTAAGTCTCTGCTCTGATGGAAGCGTGTGCCTTTCGGCCGGGGCGCTTCAGGTCCTTGTCTTTGTTTTGCGGCTTTTCAAGGCTCGGTAAGAGACCCGATAAACACGAAACTCGCCGGAGCGCGGGAAGCACGCCGGCGGGTTCAAGATCCCCTCGGACCCGAAAGCCCGGAAGGAACGCAAGCTCATCAGGACGGACGCGAACGGCCGCCTCGAAAAAGAGCGCGGTATGTACTCGCGAAGTGGTCCAGCGTCAACCGCCTGTTCCTGCGTCGGTTAACGCCGCCTTAAGGCCCCAATCTAGGCCGCGTTTTCGCCACTTCAAGCTGCGCAGCTTGACCGGTGGTGGTGGCGCTTGCCTTGGTGGCGGCGAACGCCATTTGGGAAGGCGGGGCGCGCCCCGAAAGAGGGGCCAGGAGTTCAGGTGATCGTCAGCATGGGGGCCAGCGTCGAGAGGCGACGCCGCGCGACGATCTTCGCCGGCTCGCTGCTGCTGCACGTCGCCCTGTTGGCGTGGCTGGCCTTGCCGGCGGCTCCGCTGCTCCAGACCTTCGCGGAGGATGATCTGCCGACCATGACGCTGGAGCTCCAGCGCCCGGCCCCGCTTCCCCGTGAAGCGCCAAGGCCGCGCCCGTCTTCGGCGACGGAGGCCGCATCCGCCCGCCCACTGCCCTTCAAGGTCCGCGCGGCCGTCCGCCCCGTACCGGCCGGAACACCGACCGTGGAGGTTCCGACGTCGGGCCTAGCGCGTCCCGGCGTCGCCATCCGCCCCGCGCCCTTGCCAGGCGAAGGCGCCGGCGACCTGCGCACGGCCTTACGGGGAAGCGCTACGGGCTGTGTCAGCGCTGACGCGGTGGGCCTGAACCGCCGCGAGCGCGAGCGCTGCGACGAGCGATTCGGCGCGGCCAAGGCCAAGGGCGATCCCCTATCGGCCATGAACGCCGACAAGCGGCGCGCGCTGGACGCTCAAGCCGCCGCCCAGGACGCCTATCGGCGTTACCAGAACGCTCCGATGGGCCCCGGGGTCGACCACCGCAGTCGGGATCATCCCGGCACGATGAAGGAGATCCCGTTCGTACTCGGCGCGCAGCAGGACGGCCTTGGCCGCGAGCGCAAGTCCGTGGTCGATGAGATTCGGCGAAACCAGGACCTTGAGAAGCGGGCGACGCGGTTCTTGGAGCTCCAGAAGAAGGCCGGCCAGCGGCCATAGCCCGGGCGTATCGAGAGACGCTGGCCTTTTGCGGCTTCAGGCGCGGCTACGCCGCCCTTCGCATCGAAGCCGCCGCCCCTTCACGAACGCGGAATCGTTGGACCAGCTCGGCCAGGCCTCGCACCTCGCGGAGCAGGGCCTGGCTGGACGCCGCTGAGCGGCTGGCCATGGCCGTGGTGTGCTGGGTGCCCTGGTCCATGCTGTTGACGGCGGTGTTCACCTCGGAAAGGCCCGCCGACTGCTCCTGCGCGCTCGCCGCGATCTCGGTGATCACGGTGCTGATGGCGCCGACCTGGCTAGCGATGCGTTGGAGGGTCTCCCCGGCCGCACCGACGAGCGACACGCCAGACTGAACTTGGCGCTCGGAGTCGGTGATGTGGGTCTTGATCTCCTTGGCCGCGTCGGCCGAGCGTTGGGCCAGCGCCCGCACTTCCTGGGCGACCACGGCGAAACCGCGCCCAGCATCGCCCGCACGGGCGGCCTCGACCCCGGCGTTCAGCGCCAGCAGGTTGGTCTGGAAGGCGATCTCGTCGATCACGGTGATGATCTGGGCGACCTGACGCGAAGACACTTCGATACCGCCGATGGCTTCAACGGCCGAGGCGACCACCTCGCGCGACCGGCCCGCCTCGCTCTGGGCTTCGCTGACGGCGCGATAGGCTTCCTGCGCGCCCGTGGCCGTCTTGCGAACCGTGGCGGTGATCTCGTCGAGCGCGGCGGCGGTCTCCTCCAGGCTGGCGGCCTGGGCTTCGCTGCGACGCGACAGATCATCGGCGGCCTCGGCGATGCCGCCGGCCCCGGAATTGAGCTGAGCGACCGCCGACACCACTGCGACCATGGCGCCTTCGAGCCCCTCCACCGCGCAATTGAAGTCGGCGCGCAGGCTCTCGTAGTCATCGGCGAAGGGCTCGGTGAGGCGGACCGTCAGATCGCCATCCGACAGGCGCTGGAGGCTATCGGCCAAGCGACGCACGACCTGGGCCTGATCGGCGGCGCGGCGCGCGCCCTCGGCGCCGGCGGCTTCGCGCTCGGCCTCCGCGGAGGCGCGCGCCGCGGCGGCTTCACCGGCCAGGCGGCTCTTTTCGAGCGCCTCATCGCGGAAGCGGTGCACAGCGTCCGCCATCTGGCCGATATCGTCCTGACGACCGGCGAAGGCGAGCGCGACGGTCAGATCGCCCGCCATGAGCTTGCCCATGGCGTCCCGCAGCGCGCCCAGCGGCGACAACTGGCGGCGCGCCATCAGCACTGAGGCCAAGGCCCCGGCTGCGCCCAGCAAGACGCAGGCGGCGGCCAGCAGAGTCAGTTGACGATAGACCGGCTGGAAATAGTCGGCTTGCGGAACGCCGACATAGAGCACGCCAATCACCTGGCCCGACGCGTCCTTGATCGGATCGTACGCGACGAAGAACGGCCGATCCAGGATCTTGGCTTCGCCGCGATAGGGCTCCCCGCGGCCCAGCACGGCGTCATAGACGGGGCCCTTGGCGAGAACGGTGCCCACGGCGCGTGAACCGTCGGGCTTGGTGACATTGGTGGTGATGCGCTTGTCGCCCATAAAGACCGTGGCGGTGCCCCCCATCAAGGCCTTCACCCGGTCGACGCCTGCGAAATCACCGTTCAGCGGCCGGTCGCCGACGAACAGCGTGTCGCCCTCGCGCCGGAACGTCTTGCCGCGCTCGCCGATCACCTCCCAGGCCACGCGCATGCTGGCTTCCTGGTTCTGGGTCGCCTGGCGCCGGGCGAAGTCCAGCGAGCTTTTGGCCACGATGCCCAGGACCGCGAGGGTCAGGACGAGGAAGGCCAGGGCGATGGTCAGACTGACGACAATCCGTCGCGGCGGAGGAAAGGCGTTAACGCGGCGCGTCCTCCCAGAACGGATTCGCACGGATGGGTGAGCGCTTCTCCCGGGTCGCGATCGCCGGGCGCCCGAGGGCTTAGCGGCCGCGTCCACCGAGCCCCCTGTCAGCCCAGAGCGATTTCCGATTAGTGTGAAGCGGGATCGGATCGAAAACGCCCTAAGCTCTCGAAGCAGGGCCTTTTGTCCGACCCAGCCGGATCAATCAGACCTGAAAGGGCTCCTGGCTCCTCGCATGACCCGTATGATCTTCGCCGCCCTGCTGCTGGCCCTGTCCCTGCCCTTGTCCGCATTCGCTGCGGACTGGCCCACCCAAAGCGGCGACTTCATCGCCCGCGACGTTACCTTCAAATCCGGCGAGACGCTGGCGGAGGTGCGCATGCGATACACCACCTTGGGGACACCACACCGGAACGCCCAGGGCGAGATCGACAACGCCGTAATGGTCCTGCACGGCACGGGCGGTTCAGGCCGCAACTTCCTGGTCCCAATCTTCGCGGATGAGCTTTATGGCCCCGGCCAGCCTCTGGATCTGGCGACCACCTATGTGATCCTGCCCGATAATATCGGGCATGGCGGCTCGTCAAAGCCCAGCGACGGGCTGCGCATGGCCTTCCCGCGCTACGACTACGACGACATGGTCGCGTTGCAGCACCGCCTGCTCGTTGAGGGCCTGGGCGTGAAGCGCCTGAAACTGATCCTCGGCACGTCGATGGGCTGCATGCACGCCTTCGTCTGGGGCGAGACCTATCCGGGCTTCGCCGAGCGTCTGGCGCCGTTCGCCTGCAACGCCGTGCCCCTGGCCGGCCGCAACCGCATGTGGCGCAAGATGGCGATAGACGCCATTCGCGCGGATCCGGCATGGATGAATGGGAACTACAAAACCCAGCCGCTGGCGGGCCTTCGCACCCTCACGGATCTTCTCATCCTGGCGGGGGCCAATCCCGTGGCGCAGCAGGCGCAGTATCCGACCCGCGAGGCGACTGAGAAGGCGCTGGACCAGGCCTTCAACGCCCGGATCGGCGCGATCGACGCCAATGACGCGCTCTACTACATCAACGCGTCGCGGAACTACGATCCCTCCCCCACCCTGGAGAAGATCACCGTGCCGGTGCTCTGGGTGAACTCGGCCGACGACTTCATCAATCCGCCGGAACTGGGCTTGGCCGAACAGCTTGTGAAGCGGATGCCCAAGGCGCGCTTCGTGCTGATCCCGGCGTCGACGGAGACGCGGGGCCATGGAACCCACACCGCAGCGAAGTTCTGGAAGGCGGATCTGGCCAAACTGCTGGCGCAGTAGTGCCCGTACGCCAAGGCCGCAAAGCAAAAGCCCCGCGCCTGAGAGACGCGGGGCTTTCGATTTCAGAGGGCCTGAAAAGCGTCAGGCGATCTTTTCGACCTGAGTGTATTCCAGCTCCACCGGGGTGGCGCGGCCGAAGATCGAGACGGTGACGCGCAGGCGCGACTTCTCTTCGTCGACATATTCCACCGAGCCGTTGAAGCTGGCGAACGGGCCGTCGGTGACGCGAACGTTCTCGCCGACTTCGTACAGCACCACGGCCTTCGGGGCGGTGACGCCTTCCTCGATCGCGCCGACGATGCGCTGAACTTCCTTTTCGGAGACCGGCATCGGCTTAGAGCCGCTGCCCAGGAAGCCCGTGACCTTCGGGGTGTTCTTGATCAGGTGGTAGGCTTCGTCCGACAGGTTCATCTTCACCAGCACGTAGCCAGGGAAGAACTTGCGCTCGGCGTTGACCTTACGACCCCGGCGGATCTCGACGACCTCTTCGGTCGGAACGAGGATTTCCGAGAAGTTCTCTTCTAGGCCCTGGTTCTTGGCCTGCTCGCGGATGCTCTCGGCCACCTTCTTCTCGAAGTTCGAGTAGGCGTGGACGATGTACCACTTGTGGTTCGGATTGGACGCGGTTTCGGTGCTCATCGTCTCTATCTTATCCCGCGGTCGCCAGCTTCAGGAGCTGGTTGATGGCGAAGCCAATGCCGCCGTCCACGGCGGTGAAGAACAGCGAAGCCAGCACCACCATGATGAAGACCATCACCGATGTGATCCAGGTCTCCTTGCGCGTGGTCCAGGTGATCTTGCGGGCTTCGGCGCGCACTTCGCGGAAGAACTGCACCGGGTTGGTGCGCTTCTTCGGAGTCGGAGCGGCTGCAGCCGTCGCGCCGGCGCCCGCAGGCGCCATGGCCGCCGCCGTCTTGGCGGCGCGGTTTTTCATCGCGGACGGGCTGGATCCCGGTTTCCTGGCCATGCTCTTGAGGCTCACGACTTTCCAAAAGGGCGGGCCGAAACACCGACCCGTCGGAAACATATAGTGGCAGGAGTGGAGGGACTCGAACCCCCGGCCCTCGGTTTTGGAGACCGATGCTCTACCAGCTGAGCTACACTCCTGCGGACCGACCGCCCTTTCGGGCCGACGGACATCCGGAGACAGACAGCGCGCCGGAAGCGTTCAAGCCTCGGCGCGCCTGTCTCTGTCGCCAGAGCCGCGCCATTTAGCAGGGTCGCACTCGCCCGGCAAGCGGGGCGCGGAGGATTGCCGATTTTGGCGCGCGGAACTTTGCGGCGCCGCCTCGTTTACAGCGCCTGACGGGATCAAAGCCGCGCCCCGAACGTTATACGCCCATGCCTAGCCTATCGAACCCGCCAGCCGAAGATCGCCCCTCGAATCGAGAGGTCGAGCACGAGAACATGCGCCCAGCACGCGAAGGCCAGGCGCCGCGCCCGGCGACGGAGCCGCCAGGATCAGCAGACAGCGTCTGCTCGCCGAAGACCCAGACCGATCCGGGCTCCGGCGAGGGGTGAAGCCGGCTTTGAGCTAGCCCGCCCTACTGGGCTTGGCCTTGTCTTCCTTGCCCGTTGAAGCGCTGCTGGCCGGGACCGACGCGCCGCACTGGATGCCCAGATACGACCACCGCACGTCCGTCAGTTGACGTCCGCATTGGGTGTTCTTGCCCATGTCCTTGCCCTGCAAAGAGATCGCAACCCCCTTGCTCAGATCGGGCGCCGGACTCGCCGTGCTGATGTCATAATACCCGCCACCTCGTCCTTTCACGACAAGGCAGTTCGTGTTCTCCACCGGACGAACACAGCCCGACGCTGTGACGGGCGTCGCTTCCACGATGACTTGCTGAGCCTGCGCGACCTTCGACTTCGCGCCACTGTCACTGCAACCGGCCAAACCAAACGCTACCAGACTGGACGCCGCGGAGGCCCCTACGAACCAAACCCGCATACGTTCCTCCGTATCGTTGGCTTCGCGAACGAAGCAACGTGAAGTCTGCGCCCCCTTTCGAGGTGCGGCAATCACATTTTCGCCCTTTTCGAAAAATCGGTCTGTTCATCTTCATGGCGAGAAACGCGCTTCGCATTTGGACCGCCTCGAAAGGCAAGCTTCGCACCTACTGAACGGACGGTAGGAAATAATTTTCCACGGAGCGACGGAACGACCGATCTATCAAACGATTGTTTGCGCACCTGTATTTTTATAGGATTTCACGCGCCAATACTTTCGGTCATCTTCCGGTAGCCGACACGGCCAGCGCCCGCGCGTACGTCAGGAGTTTTTCCAAACCCGACATTAGACAACCGGCGTTGACATCGCGGCGGCCTTCCACACATGAGACAGGCGCCGCCAAAGGGCCTGGGCGGCTCCATCGCGCGCCGCTTGGCGCGACCGCCTTTTCCGCGCCGAGCGCACCAGGACACAAAGAGTTCAGATGACGGCCAACGCGACCGCCGCCGCCCCCGTGAAGGAAGCTCCGTACTTCGTCGAGAAAGTGCTGTGGGTGAAACACTGGACCGATCGCCTGTTCAGCTTCGCCATCACCCGGCCCGCCAGCTTCCGCTTCCGTTCGGGTGAGTTCGTGATGATCGGCCTGCCGCCACGCGAAGAGCTGGGTGAGAAGAAGCCGATCCTGCGCGCCTATTCGATCGGCTCGCCTTCGTTCGCCGAAGAGCTGGAGTTCTTTTCGATCAAGGTTCCCGATGGCCCGCTGACCTCGCGCCTGCAGCTGATCCAGGAAGGCGATGAAATCCTCCTGGGCAAGAAGCCGACCGGCACCCTCGTGCTGGACGCCGTCCGCCCGGGCAAACGCCTCTTCCTGTTCGGCACCGGCACGGGCCTGGCGCCCTGGCTTTCGGTGGCCTATCGCGACCTCTTCACTCAGGACATCTTCGACGATCCGCTGGTCGGCGACGAGGCCCGCGCCCAGTTGACCTACTATCCGACCGTGACCCGCGAGCCGTTCGAACGCCAGGGCCGCTTCACCGACCTGATCACCAGCGGCAAGCTGTTCTCCGATCTTGGGATCGACGGCGACAAGTTCGATCCGGAAAACGACCGCGCCATGCTGTGCGGCTCGATGGCTATGATCAAGGACACGGCGGCCCTGCTCGAGGCTCATGGCCTCAAGGAAGGCTCCAACGCCGAACCCGGCGATTTCGTGATCGAGCGGGCGTTCGTCGGCTAGAGCGTGACGCCAGATCGGTTACGGTCTGACGATGGTCGACTCGCCCCCTGCAAGCCTCCGAAACCTGACCGTCGAAGAGGCGCGCCAGCGCATTCTCGCCGATGCGTTCCGATTGGGCGTTGAATCCGTGCGCTTGACCGAGAGCCTGGGGCGATGTCTCGCCGAGCCGGTTATCGCCAGTCGCGCACAACCGCCCTTCGCCGCCTCAGCCATGGACGGCTGGGCGATCCGGCGCGCCGACTACGCGCCCGGGGCGCGCTTTCGAGTCGTCGGCGAAAGCGCGGCCGGCGCCGCCTACCCACACCCTGTCGGCGCAGGCGAAGCAGTACGGATCTTCACCGGCGCGCCGATCCCGGCGGACGCAGATCTTGTCATCATCCAAGAGGAAGCGGTCCGCGACGGCGACGAAGTCCGTTTTGACGCTGGAGAGGAACCTCGCGCCAACATTCGGCCCGCTGGCGGCGACTTCAAGCCCGGTGATCTCCTGCTGGAGGCCGGTCTTGTCATCGACCCCTGGCGCCTTTCGCTCATCGCAGCGGCCGGACGCGCCGAGGTTTTGGTGGCGCGCCGTCCCCGTGTAGCGGTCCTGGCGACAGGGGACGAACTGGTTCCACCCGGCGCGACGCCCCGCTCTGATCAGATATTCGAGAGCGGCTCGTTCAGCCTCGCGGCCCTTATCGAGGCGTGGGGCGGCGCGGCTGTGCGGCTCTGCGCGCAAGGCGACAACGTCGAGTCGATCGCTGCGGCCGTGGCGCCCGCCGAGGTCGACCTAGTGGTCACGATCGGCGGCGCCTCGGTCGGCGACCACGATCTGGTCAAGCCCGCGCTCAAAACCTTGGGTTTGGCGCTTTCGGTCGAGACCATCGCCCTACGTCCCGGAAAACCGACCTGGAGCGGACGCCTGGCCGACGGCCGCCGCGTTCTGGGCCTGCCCGGCAACCCCGCCTCGGCGCTGGTCTGCGCAGAGCTTTTCCTGAGGCCGCTGCTGGCGGCGCTGATCGGGGGGGCGCCGGATATTCGCCTCACGCCCGCGCGTCTGGCGATCCCGCTTCCTGCGGGCGGGCCGCGCGAGCACTGGATGCGCGCGTCGCTGTCGACAGACGCCGAAGGGCGAACCATCGCCACGCCATTCCCCGATCAGGATTCCTCGCTGGTCGGCGTGTTCGCGCGCGCCGATGCTCTCCTGCGAAGACCGATCGGCGCGCCCGCCGCTGCGGCGGGTGACCTCGGGAAAGTTCTGTTGCTCCGACGAGGCTGAAACCGCGACGCCACAGAATTGACGTGCTAAGCCCGGATTTGAGTTCGCCGGGCGTGACCCGACCTTCACCGCTTCAGAGGTTCGTTTCATGGGGCATGCAGGAAAGATCGCGACCCACGTCCTGCTGGCCTTCGTGGCCCTGCTCGCCGGCCGCTATCTCGTCATCGACATGCCGTTCACGCGGGATACGCTGCTGCAGGCGACCCTGTACGGCCTGGCGGCGTTCATCGTGGAGCTGGCCTTCCGGGTCGAACGGGCGCCGTGGCGTTTCGTCTCCGCCACTGACCATCTGAGACTGCTCCGGTCGGCCGTGCTGACCGCCGCGGCGTTTCTGGTCATCACCCGCCTGACCCATCCGGGGATAGACGGTGGTTTGCGCACCGTGGCCGGCGCGGCCCTCATCCAGGCTGCGCTTCTCTCGGCGCTGCGTGTTGTCCGCCGCAGCCTGCACGAGCGGATGCTGCTCGACTCGGTGCTGCGCCTGGGCCCCGCCTCGATGCACCCGGCCTTGCCCAGGCTGCTAATCATCGGCTCGGCCTCGGAAGCCGAAGCTTTCCTGCGCGCGCCCGCCGGCCTTGGCGAACGCTATGCGCCGATCGGCGTGGTCTCGCCGCTCGATCGCGAGACCGGCGATGAGCTGCGGGGCGTCTGCGTGCTGGGCTCGATCGCCGACTTCGACAGCGTGCTGGCCCGCCTGCGCGACAGCGGCCTGTCGCCGGCCGCCATCCTGTTCCTCACCGACAGCGCGATGAGCACCTTCGGCGCCGAACGCCTGGGTCGCTTGAAGACCGAAGGGGTGCGCCTGCTGCGCCGTCACGGCGTGGTCGAGATGGGCGCGGCGGCGAACACGCCCCTGCTGCGCGAAATCAGCATCGAAGAACTCTTGAGCCGCCCGCCGGTGCGCCTCGACCCCGAGCCGGTCCGCGCCCTCGTCTCCGGTCGACGGGTTCTCGTCACCGGCGCCGGCGGCAGCATCGGCTCCGAACTGTGCCGTCAGATCGCGGCCAGCGGCTGCGCCCATCTGACCATGGTGGACGCCTCCGAGTACAACCTGTTCCACATCGATCGCGAGATCGCCGAGCGGCACCCGATCCTCGCCCGGCGTGAAGTGCTCTGCGATGTCCGCGACGCCGCGCGCGTCCAGCGCGTGTTCGCGGAGATGAAGCCGGACATCGTCTTCCACGCCGCGGCGCTGAAGCATGTGGGCACCCGCAACGTGGCTGTCGCCGCGAAGGCCTGTGGCGCGGCGCATCTGGCCCTGATCTCGACCGACAAGGCCGTCGCCCCCACCAGCGTCATGGGCGCGGCCAAGCGAGTCGCCGAGGCCGTGGCGCGCCAATACGGCGGTGGCGGCGACATGCGGGTCAGCATCGTGCGCTTTGGCAATGTGCTGGGATCGGCGGGGTCGGTCGTCCCGATCTTCAAGAGCCAGATCGCTCGCGGCGGGCCGATCACCCTGACCCACGCCGAGGTCGAGCGCTACTTCATGACCATCCCGGAGGCCGTGCAACTGGTGCTCCGGGCCGTGGCCTTGTCGATGATCGCCTCTGAACCCGAAGCCGGCGTGCTGACCCTTGAGATGGGCGAGCCGGTGAAGATCATCGACCTGGCTCGGCGGATGATCGAGCTTCAGGGCCTGACGCCAGGGCGCGACATCGAGATCCAGATCACGGGCCTACGGCCTGGTGAGAAGCTGACGGAGACCCTCGTCGACGTGAACGAGGTCGCGCGCCTCAAGGCGCCGGGGATCATGGAGGCTGTTCGCCTGGCCCCCGCACCGACCATCGCCGACCAGCGCCTTGCGGAGCTGGACGCCTTGGCCGAGGTCGGCGACGAGGCCAGCGTGCGCGCGCGCCTGTTCGAACTGGTGGAAGACCTTCGACAGGTCGGCCCGTCCAAGGTGGTGAAGATCCGGGCGTCCTAGGCGGCGCTCTGGAGGATCGTGCAGGAGACCTGGAGGATCGATCTAACGGGTTCGGATTTGTTGTGGGATACGACCTCCGCGATCCTCCCCGATCGTCTCCCAAAATCCGAGGACTATCCCATGGCCACCGCCAAAGGCTACGCGGCGCCCGCCGCGGGCGCGCCGCTTGCGCCCTTCACGTTTGATCGTCGCGACCCCAATCCCGACGACGTCGTCATCGCCATCAAGTTCTGCGGGGTCTGCCACTCCGACATCCACATGGTCGACAACGGCTGGGGACAGAGCGTCTATCCGATCGTGCCCGGCCACGAGATCGCCGGCGTGGTCACCGCCGTCGGCGCCAATGTCACCCGCTTCAAGGAAGGCGACCATGTCGGCGTCGGCTGCTTCGTCGACAGCTGCGTCACCTGCAAGGCCGCGCGCGATCTTGATCGCGAGCAGTACCAGCCCGGTCTGGTGCTGACCTACAGCGGCTTTGAACCGGGTTCGGACACCCCGACCTACGGCGGCTATTCCGACCACATCGTGGTCAAGGACGACTACGTCCTGTCGATCCCCGAGCATCTGCCGCTGGACGCCGCCGCGCCGCTGCTGTGCGCCGGCATCACGCTGTACTCCCCGCTTCGCCACTGGAACGCCGGTCCCGGCAAGAAGGTCGCGATCCTGGGCATGGGCGGTCTGGGCCACATGGGCGTCAAGCTGGCCCACGCCATGGGCGCGGAGGTGACGATTCTCAGCCAGACTCTATCCAAGAAGGACGACGGTCTGCGGCTGGGCGCTGATCACTACTACGCCACCAACGATCCCAAGACCTTCGAGACCCTGGCCGACACCTTCGACCTGATCATCTGCACCGTCTCTGCGCCGCTGGACTGGGGCGCGTACTTGGCGCTGCTGAAGGTCGACGGGACCATGGTGCTGGTCGGCGCGCCGGAGGAACCGGCCCAGCTCAACGCCTTCGCCCTGATCCCCGGCCGTCGTACCCTGGCCGGTTCGATGATCGGCTCGATCAAGGAAACGCAGGAGATGCTCGACTTCTGCGGCGAGAAGAACATCGTCGCCGACATCGAGGTGATCTCGATCGACCAGATCAACGCGGCCTACCAGCGCATGCAGAAGAGCGACGTGCGCTATCGCTTCGTGATCGACATGGCTACGCTCTAGCAGGCTCGAAGGGGGAAGCGTCGCAAAGGCGCTTCCCCCCCGCTTGCCTCAATGGAAATCGCGGCTGCGGAGCAGGCGGCCGGACACCTTCTGACGCACGCGGAGGGCCGGCGCGCCCGGCTCGTCGCGGAGGCTGGAGAGCTCGGCCGACAGGTCAGTGAAGCGTTCTGCCACCACGTGGATCACGTTGTCGGCCCGCTGCACCCGCCCGTGGACGATCAGGAACGAGGCGGTCATCACCACATTGCGATCCGCCTCGAACCGGTCCTTCCAAACCACCGCATTGGCCACGCCCGTCTCATCCTCGAGCGTGACGAACACCACGCCCTTGGCCGTGCCGGGCCGCTGGCGGATCAGGACGAGGCCAGCCACCGACACCCTGGCGCCGTCTTTCAGCGACAGCAGCCGCTCGGCCGGAACCACGCCCCGGGCGGCCAGCCTGGATCGGTAGAAGCCGATCGGATGCGCCTTCAACGAGAGGCTGGTGGTCCGATAGTCCTCGGCCACCTCCTGGGTCGCGGCCATGGCCGGCAAAGCCACCCGCTCTTCGAACAGCGGCAGGCCCGCCAGCAGCGGCGCCTGGACTGGCGCCTTGTGCTCGCCCTTCAGCCCTTTCACCGCCCACAGGGCCTCGCGGCGGCTGAGCCCGACCGAGGCGAAGGCGTCGGCTTCGGCCAGCAGTTCCAGCGCCTTTTGCGGCACGCCGCCCTGGGCGAAGTCCGCCGGCGTACGTGCGCCCTCCGCTCTGGCCTTCAACAGCGGCGGGATGTCGAGCGTCTCCCGCAGACCCTTGATCTGGCGAAAGCCCAGCCGCACCGCCTTCCAGTGCGGACGGGTCTTCTGGCAGGCGACCTTGTCGTGGCGAATGGGAGGCGCGCGGAAGCCCGTGCTGATCGGCGCCAGCGTGCAGTCCCAGTCGCTGGCCAGGATGTCGGGCGGCAACACCTCGACCCCGTGCTCCCGCGCGTCGCGAACTAGCTGAGCGGGCTGGTAGAAGCCCATCGGTTGGGCGTTGATCAGGGCCGCGCAGAACACGTCCGGCCAGGCCCATTTGATCCAGGCCGAGACATAGACCAGCTTGGCGAAGCTGGCCGCGTGGCTCTCCGGAAAGCCATAGTGGCTGAAGCCCTCGATCTGCTTGAAGCAGCGCTCGGCGAAGGCGCGCTCATAGCCGCGCCCGACCATGCCCTCGATAAACTTGTGACGATAGGCGTCCGGCGAACCGAGGTTGCGGAACGTCGCCATGGCCTTGCGCAGACCATCGGCCTCGTCGGGCGTGAACTTGGCCGCCTCGATGGCCAGGCTCATGGCCTGCTCCTGGAAGAGTGGCACGCCAAAGGTCTTGCCGAGGATCTCCTGGAGCTCTTCGGGCGGCCCATGCTCTGGCGAGGGCTTGGGCCACTCGACCGGCTCCTCGCCGTTCCGGCGTTTCAAGTAGGGATGAACCATGTCGCCCTGGATCGGCCCGGGACGCACGATCGCCACCTGGATGACCAGATCGTAGAACTCGCGCGGACGCAGCCTCGGCAGCATCGACATCTGGGCGCGGCTCTCGACCTGGAACACGCCCACGCTGTCAGCCGCGCAGAGCATGTCGTAGACGCCCGGAACCTCCTTGGGGATGTCGGCAAGGTCCTTCAGCCACGCCTGGCCATGGTCTTCGCGCAGCATCGTCATGGCCCGCTGGATGGCGTGCAGCATGCCCAGCGCCAGGATATCGACCTTCATCAGGCCCAGGCTGTCGATGTCGTCCTTGTCCCATTCGATGAAGGTCCGGTCCTTCATCGCCGCCTTGCCGATCGGCACGGTCTCGTCCAGGCGACGCTTGGTCAGGACGAAGCCGCCGACGTGCTGGGAGAGGTGACGCGGAAAGCCGATGAGTTCGTTCGCCAGCCCGACCGCGCGGGCGATCTCCGGCGCTTCCGGGTTCAGACCCGCCTTGCGCAGATGATCTTCCGGCAGGCCATCGCCCCAGCTGCCCCAGACCGTGCCGGCCAGCAGGCTGGTGACGTCCTCGGTCAGGCCCAGCGCCTTGCCGACATCCCGGATGGCGCTGCGCGGCCGATAGTGGATCACGGTCCCGCAGATGGCGGCGTAGTCGCGACCATAGCGGCGGAACACGTACTGCATCACCTCCTCGCGTCGGTCATGCTCGAAGTCGACGTCGATGTCGGGCGGCTCGCCCCGGTTCTCAGAAATGAAGCGGGTGAACAGCAGGCGGTGCTCGGTGGGGTCGATCGCGGTCACGCCCAGGCAGAAGCAGACCGAGGAATTGGCCGCCGAGCCCCGCCCCTGGCACAGGATGCCCATGCGCCGAGCCTCGCGCACGATGTCGTGCACGGTGATGAAGTAGTTGGGGTAGTCCATCTTCTCGATCAGCCGCAGCTCCTCCTGGATCTGGGCGGTGACCTTCGCGCTGACCCCGTTCGGATAGCGCCAGGCCGCGCCCGTCCAGGTCAGGTCGGTCAGGTGCTGCATCGCGGTCTTTCCGTGCGGCACGGGTTCGTCCGGATACTGTTCGCGGATGTCCTTCAAGTCGAAGCCGATGCTGCTCACGCACGCAACTGATCACGTCCTGCAGCGGACGCCGCTCCGGGCCGTGATAGAGAACGTCATTGGTGGCGACCATCGGCGCGCCGGCCGCTCGGCCAAGACTCTCCAGCCGCGCCAGACGCTGAAGATCGCGGGCGGCATAGGCCCGACTGGCGGCCAGCCACGAACGGCCCCGCAGGTCGCCAGCCATGCGGTTTAGGTCCCGCTCGAACCGTTCATCCAGGATCCTGGGTGGAACGATCAGCCCCAACTGCCCCTCGGCATGATCCAGAAAATCCGCCCAGGTCAGATGGCACTCGCCCTTCTCAGCCCGTAATTGCCCCACGGTGAGTAGCCGGGTCAGGCGGCCGAACGCCTCGCGGTCGGTGGGATAGCAGAGCAGGCTGGGTGTTCCGTCCATGAAGTCCAGACGGCAACCGGTCAGTACGCGGATCGATCGTCGCTTGGCCGCCGTCCAGGCGCGCACCACGCCGGCCAGACTGTTACGATCGACGATCCCGATCGCCGTCAGCCCCAGGGCCTCGGCCGTGAGCGCCAGTTCCTCAGCGTGAGAGGCGCCCCGCAGGAACGAGAAGTTTGTGGTCGCCTGCAGCTCGGCATAGGCGGGAAGGCGCATGTTAGGTCCTCCCCCTCACGGGGGAGGTGTCGGCGTAGCCGACGGAGGGGGAAGCCTTTAAGCCTTGCCCCTCCCCCCTCCGACGCTTCGCGCCGCCTCCCCCATAGGGAGAGGATTTGAGCCCCCTAACCGAATAGGCCATGGATCCACCATTTCGGCGCGTCCTCGCCGCCATAGAGGCCCTGACGGAAGATCCAGAACCGCTCCCCGGCCTCGTCTTCCACGCGGTAGTAGTCACGGATCTTGCCTGGCCCGGTTTGTCCCTTCTCCACCCCGGCCCGCCACCATTCCTGGCCGATCCGCTCGGGTCCCTCGGCCCGTCGGACGCGATGGGAACGCCCTCGCCAGGTGAACAGGCGCGGCGGATAGTCGGGCAACTCGGCGGCGATCGCGACGATCACCTCTGGCCGCTTGAACAGCCGCACCGGCCTTGGCCGGTCAGGGTCCCACCGCGCCGCCGGCGGCGGATCCAGAGGCCCCACGCGTACGACCGAACGCTCGGGCACATGGCTCTCGAACGGGTCAGCGCGCCAAACTCGGTTCTCGCCCAACCGGTTGACCAGGCGATCGATCAACGGCGCCAGCGTCTCGTCGGCGCTGGCCGCAGCGTCCGCGTCGAGACGCGCCTGAGCCGCCGCCATCGGCTCCACCGCTGAGGCGTGGACCGTCACCACCTCGATCCCGAAGCCCGGATCGACCACGTCCAGCTTGGGCTTGACCAGCCTGGCCAGTCGCTGGGCGTCACGGCCGATCCGCGCCAATCCCACGCGCACCGGAAAAGCGCGCCCGTCCAGGCGGTGGAAGACCACCTCGAAACGTTTGGCGCCGCGCCCCTCGGCCTCCAGCCGGGCGCAGATCAGGGCCAGGGCGTCGGCCGCCACCCGGGCCAGATCCTCGGGCGCGCTGATCGGTTCGAAGAAGGCCAGTCGGTCAAACCATGGCGAGGCGGGACGGCGGAAGGTCAGGGCCTCGCTGGCCGCGCCCAGGGCCTGGTCCAGGCGCAGGATCGCCGCCAGTCCGAACCGCTTGGCCAATTGGGCGCGCGGTAGGGCCATCACCTGCCCGACGCGATGCAGGCCCAGGCGCGGCAGTTGGGCTTCGGCGGCTTCGCCCAGACGCAGCGCCGCAACGGGAAGGGTCGCAATCGCAGCGCTCTGCTCGCCGGGCGGCGCAATGGCGAGGTCCGGCCCGAACCGCGCCAGAGCCCAGGCCGCGCCGGCCGTGTCGGCGATCGCCGCCCGCGCGGGGACACCCCACCGCGCCAGCCGCGACACCAGATCGACCAGCATGGCCGCCTCGCCGCCCCACAGGTGGTCGGTCCCGGTGATGTCCAGGAACAGGCCATCGTCACCGTCGATCGCCACCGCCGGCGAGAAGCGTACGCACCAGTCGCATAAAGCCTCCAGCGCCGCGCGATCAGCCGCTGGATCATGGTCGACGGTGACGAGGTTGGGGACCAGCGCCAGGGCGTCGGCGGCCTTCTGACCGGGGTAGAGACCCAGAGAGCGCGCCTGGTCATCAACGGCGGCGAGGCGGCGGGTTCCGCGTTCGGAGACGAGAAGGGCGAAGGGAGGGGCAACAGATCCTCCCCCCAGCGGGGGAGGTGTCGCCGTAGGCGACGGAGGGGGAAGTCCCGCTGCCTCCGCCTCTTCCCCCTCCGGCCTGCGGCCTCCTCCCCCTTGGGGGGAGGATGGCTTACCCGACGCGCCGTCCGGCTTCCGCCGTCGCCACGTCGTGATCGGCCAGTTGGGACACCAGACGGAAAGGATGCGGGCCATGGCCGGCCTCCTGAGCTTGCAAGATCCAGCCGCCGGGACGCCCGCCCCGGCAGCGCTCGAGTTCGACCCGCCAGCGCGGCGGACCCAGACCGATGTCGTCCGGCGGCGGGCCGCTGGGCGCAGGGGCGATCCGCCAGCGACTGAAAGACGCCGAACCGGAGACGAGCCTTGGCTTGCCTCCCGCTCGCCCGCCGTAGGGACGGCGGTGCAGCACCACCCCAAAGCCGCCACGCTTCTCGCAGGCCAGTTGCAGGCGGCGGCCGGCGGTCAGATCCGGCGCCTCGGCCTCGCCCACAGCGGCGGCGACACCCTGGGTCGACAAGGCGTCCTCCAGCAGCGACAGGGTTTCAGCCTCATCGCGAGCCCGCACCTGAATCAGCCGCCCCGCCGGAAAGCCCAGCCCCAGCAGGCCTGGCGCAAAGAGATCGGCCCGTCGCGCGACCCAGACCACTGCGCCGCCCCTTAGATCTGTCAGCTTACGGATTAGTTGAGCAACAAAGGCGGCGGGTGCGGCGCCGGTTTCGTCCTCCAGCCCCGCGCCGGTCACCTCATGCCAGCCACCTAGCGGCAGACCACCGCCCGGGAAGCACCCGTCGATCGCCTGTTCTCCGAACGGCAGCACCGGAGTCGGAGTCCGAGTCCCCGCTTCCATCGCGGCGATCCGGCCTCTCAGGGCCGCAAGACGCGCCTCGCGCGATCCGGCCATTCCCAACTCCATGTTCCGCTTTTGTTCTGATCGTCTCAAGCTGGAGAGTCAAGGCTTGGAGAGTCGCGCCCAACCGGCCAAAGTGTCTCAAACGGCCGTATGAAACCCCGTAGGAAGCGTCATGTCCCTCTCCCGAGTTCTGATCGCCAACCGGGGCGAGATCGCGGTCCGGATCGCCCGCGCGGCGGCCGAGGCGGGACTCGAGAGCGTGGCCGTCTACGCCACTGACGACGCGCAAAGCCCGCACGTCAGCGCTGCTGATCGCGCCGTGGCCCTGCCCGGCGCGGGGGCGCGGGCCTATCTCGACGTCGCCGCTGTGGTGACCGCCGCCAAGGCGCAGGGCTGCGACGCCTTGCATCCCGGCTACGGCTTTCTCTCAGAGAACCCGGCCCTCGCCCGCGCCTGCGCCGAGGCGGGCGTCGTCTTCATCGGCCCTTCGCCCGAGCACCTTAAGACCTTCGGCGACAAGGCCGCCGCCCGCGCCCTGGCGGCCGAGCGCGGCCTGCCGCTGATCCCCGGAACAGGGGCGATCACGCTGGAGGCCGCCCGCGCCTTCCAGGCCCAGCACGGCGCGATCATGCTGAAGGCTCGGGCCGGCGGCGGCGGACGCGGCATGCGCATGGTGCTGGACCCCGGCGAACTGGACGCCGCCTTCGCCGCCTGCGAACGCGAAGCCCTGGCCGCGTTCGGCGATGGTGGCCTCTATGCGGAAAAGCTGATCGAGCACGCCCGTCATATTGAGGTGCAGATCGTCGGCGACGGGGCCGAGGTGCTGGCCTTGGGCGATCGCGACTGCTCGCTGCAGCGGCGCAACCAGAAGCTGGTCGAGATCGCGCCCGCCGCCCTGCCCGACAATCTGCGCGCCGCCCTCGCCGGCTGGTCCGAGCGTCTGTGCGCCGGCTATCGCGGCCTCGCCACCGTCGAGTTCCTGGTCGACGCCGACACCGGCGAGGCCTTCTTCATCGAGGTCAATCCGCGCCTGCAGGTCGAGCACACAGTGACCGAGGAGGTCACGGGCCTGGACCTTGTGCGGCTGCAGTTCGATCTCGCGGCGGGCCAGCGTCTGGGCGACCTGAACCTGACAAACGCCCCGCCGCCGTTCGGCGTGGCCATCCAGGCGCGGATCAACGCCGAGACCCTCACCGCCGACGGCCAGGTGCGGCCCTCCACCGGAACCCTCAGCGCCTGGACGCCGCCGGGCGGCCCCGGCGTGCGCGTCGATGCAGGGGTCGCCCCCGGCCTGACGGTCGGCGCGGCCTATGACAGCCTGCTGGCCAAGGTGATCGTCCGAGGCCGAACGCCCCGTGAAGCCGCCAGCCGGCTGGACCGCGCCTTGGCCGAGCTGAAGGTCGCCGGCGTGGCAACCACCGCGCCGCTGGTCCGCGCCATCCTGGCCCATCCGACCGCCGTGACCGGCGAGGCCACGACGACCTTCATCGGCCAACACGCCGAGACCCTGGCGGCGGAGGCCGAACGCTTGGCGCCCGATGAGGTCGTGCCCACTGGCGTCTTCGAGACCATGGCCGGCGCCGAGCCCGTCGTCGCGCCCCTGGCCGCGACGGTCGGTGCGATCACCATCCGCGAAGGCGACCTCGTCCGTCCAGGCCAGCCCCTGGCCGTACTGGAAGCGATGAAGATGGAGCACCTCGTCTGCGCTAGCGCCGGCGGCCGGGTGGTCAAGATCGCTGTCGAGGCCGGACAGACCGTCGTCGAAGGCCAGCCCCTGGTCTTCCTCGAGCCCGCCGAGGTCGAGGGCGCCGCGCAGGAACAGGCCGTCGAGGAAGATCTGGACGCGCTCCGACCCGACCTTGCCGAGGTCATCGCCCGCCATCGCTACACCCTGGACGAGGCTCGCCCCGACGCCGTCGCCAAGCGGCGCAAGACCGGCCATCGCACGGCGCGCGAGAACATCGACGATCTGGTCGATCCGGGCAGCTTCCTAGAATACGGCGCCCTGGCGATCGCCGCCCAGAAGCGTCGCCGCTCGACCGAGGACCTTATCCTCAATACCCCCGCCGACGGCCTGATCACCGGGATCGGAACCGTCAACGGCGCACTGTTCCCGCCCGACAAGGCGCGCACGGCGGCGCTCGCTTATGACTTCACCGTGCTGGCAGGCACCCAAGGCGCAATGAACCATCGCAAGTCCGATCGGCTGATGGCGCTGATCGCCGACCAGAAACTGCCGGTGGTCTGGTTCGCCGAGGGCGGCGGCGGGCGGCCGGGCGACACCGACACCACAGCCGTGGCCGGGCTGGATGTGCCGACCTTCCGCAGCTTCGCCCAGCTGTCGGGCCTGGTTCCCAAGATCGCCATCGTCGCGGGCCGCTGCTTCGCCGGCAACGCCGCCATCGCGGGCCTTTCGGAGATCATCATCGCCACCCGCGACAGCAATCTCGGCATGGGCGGCCCGGCGATGATCGAGGGCGGCGGGCTGGGCGTTTTCCGGCCTGAGCAGATCGGACCGTCGGCTCACCAGTGGAAGAACGGTGTCATCGACATCCTAGCCGATGACGAAGCTGACGCCACGCGGCTGGCCAAGCAGGCGCTGTCCTATTTCCAGGGCGCGCTCTCGACCTGGACCGCGCCGGACCAGCGGCGGCTGCGGAGCGCTATCCCCGAGAACCGCCTGCGGGTCTATGACGTGCGCACCCTGATCACCGGCCTCGTGGACGAGGGTTCATTCCTCGAACTACGCGGCGGCTTCGCGGCGGGGATGGTCACCGGCCTGATCCGGATCGAAGGCCGGCCGATGGGCCTCATCGCCAACGACCCGCGCCATCTGGGCGGCGCCATCGACTGTGAGGGCGCCGAGAAGGCCGCGCGGTTCCTGCAGCTGTGCGACGCCTTCGCCCTGCCGGTCCTGAGCCTGTGCGACACGCCCGGCTTCATGGTGGGGCCTGACAGCGAAGACGCCGCCGCCGTGCGCCGGGTCAGCCGCCAGTTCATCGCCGGCGCCAAGCTGCGCTCGCCCCTGTTCACGGTCGTCACCCGCAAGGGCTACGGCCTGGGCGCTCAGGCCATGGCGGGCGGCAGCTTCCACAGCCCCGCCTTCATCGCCGCCTGGCCCACCGGCGAGTTCGGCGGCATGGGCCTGGAGGGGGCCGTCAAGCTGGGCTACCGCAAGGAGCTGGAGGCCGAGACCGATCCGGCCAAGCAGAAGGCGCTCTACGACCAGTTGGTCGCGCGGCTCTACGCGGCGGGCAAGGCGACCAGCATGGCGGCGGCGCTGGAGATCGACGCGGTCATTGATCCTGCCGATACGCGGCGCTGGGTGATCGGCGGATTGGATGCGGCCACAGGCCTGCGCAAGCCTTGGGAAGTGCGGGTGGACAGCTTCTAGGCGTCGTCCGCATTCATCCACTGGATGGCGATGATCGGGCCGAAGAAGAAACCGATGCCCAGCGCGTCGGCGACGATGTCGAAGACGTCGGCGTCGCGTCCGACAATCGGCAGGCCCTGCAGAACCTCGATGCCGACGCCGAACGCCAGCAGCACGGCGGCGATCTTCCACCAGCGGCTCTTGGGCAGTGCCATCGCCGCCAGGAAGGTCAGGCCGTAGAAGACGATGAAGTGCTTGGCCTTGTCCCAGGGGATCAGGCCGGCGTTGTCGTCGCCTGGCGCCAGGGCGGCGTAGAGCGTGAAGACGACCGCCGCAACGAAGACCAGAAGGCCAGGCCAGCGAATCTTGCGGGGGATCAGCAGGGACATTCAGGACCTTTGGCAAGTTCCTCCCCCGCGATGCGGGGGGAGGTGGCCCAGAGGGCCGGAGGGGGCCAGCTAGGCGATAACGCACTAGCCCCCTCAGTCACGCCGAGACAGCTCCCCCGCACCGCAGGGGAGCAACTTGACCTCAGAACGTCAGCGCGCGCGCTTCCTTAACGTGCGGCAGCGCCTGGATCTTGGCCAGCAGGCCCGCATCCGGCGCCTGGTCGATCCCCACCAGAGCGATGGCGTCTTCGTCGGCGGCCACGCGACCCAGGTTGAAGGTGGCGATGTTGACGCCGGCCTCGCCCAGCATCATGCCCAGCGCGCCGATGAAGCCCGGCTTGTCCAGGTTGTTGACGTACAGCATGGCCGGCGAGAAGGCCGCGTCCAGCTCCATGCCCTTGACCTCGACGATGCGCGGCGCGCCGGCGATCACCGTGCCGGCGAAGGCGCGCTTGCCCTTTTCGGTGGTGATGGTCACGCGCATGAGGCTGTCATAGGTGGGGCTGACTTCCTGGCGGCTCTCCGAGACGGTGATGCCGCGCTCCTTGGCGATGGCCGGCGCCGAAACCATGTTGATCTCGGCCAGCATCGGCTTGAGCACGCCGGCCAAGGCGGCCGAGGTCATCGGCTTGACGTTGAGGTTCGAAACCTCGCCCTCATAGGCGATGTCGATGGCCTTGACGCCGAAGTCGACCATCTGGCCCGCGAAGGCGCCGATCTTCTCGGCCAGGGCCACGAACGGCTTCAGCTTGGGGGCTTCTTCGGCGGTGATCGACGGGCTGTTCAGAGCGTTGGTGACCGCGCCGGTCAGCAGGTAGTCCGAAACCTGCTCGGCGACCTGCAGGGCCACGTTTTCCTGCGCCTCATTGGTGCTGGCGCCCAGGTGCGGGGTGGCCACGACCTTGTCCGAACCAAACAGCGGATTTTCCTTGGCCGGCTCGGTGACGAACACGTCGAAGGCCGCGCCGCCGACGTGACCCTCGTCCAGCAGCTTGCGCAGGGCGGCCTCGTCGACCAGGCCGCCGCGGGCGCAGTTGACGATCATCACGCCCTTCTTGGTCTTGGCCAGGTTCTCGGCCGACAGGATGTTGCGGGTCTTGTCGGTCAGCGGGGTGTGCAGGGTGATGACGTCGGCGCGCGCCAGCAGCTCATCGAGTTCGACCTTCTCGACGCCCATCTCGACGGCGCGCTCGGGCGACAGGAAGGGGTCATAGGCCACGACCTTCATCTTCAGGCCGAGAGCCCGGTCGGCGACGATGCCGCCGATATTGCCGGCGCCGATCAGGCCCAGGGTCTTGGCGTAGAGCTCAACGCCCATGAAGCGGTTCTTTTCCCACTTGCCGGCCTGGGTCGAGACGTCGGCGGCGGGGATCTGGCGAGCCAGGGCGAACATCATGGCGATGGCGTGTTCGGCCGTGGTGATCGAGTTGCCGAAGGGTGTGTTCATCACGACGATGCCCTTGGCCGTGGCGGCCGGGATGTCGACATTGTCGACGCCGATGCCGGCGCGGGCGATGACGCGCAGCTTGTGGGCGGCGGCGATGACGTCCTTGTCGAGCTTGGCGCCCGAGCGGATGGCGATGCCGTCATAGTCGCCGATCACGGCGATCAGTTCGTCTTTCGACAGGCCGGTCTTGATGTCGAAGTCGAGGCCACGGTTCTTGAAGATCTCGACGGCGGCGGGGCTGAGCTTGTCGGCGATGAGGACGCGGGGAGCGGTCATGGGGATTTCCTTGCGGAGAATGGGGTGAGGAGAGCCCCCTCCACCGCCGTTCGGCGGTCCCCCTCCCCCGATGGGGG
>NCDQ01000069.1 GCA_002280275.1 Caulobacter vibrioides
TTCGGCAACTGGTTCGTTCCGATCATGATCGGCGCGCCGGACATGGCCTTCCCGCGGATGAACAACATCTCGTTCTGGCTGCTGGTCGCCGCCTGGGTCCTGCTGGTCCTGTCGATGTTCGTCGACGGCGGCCCGGGCGCTGGTTTCGGCGGTGGTTGGACGATCTATCCGCCGCTGTCGACCATTGGTCACAAGGGTCCGGCCATGGACCTGGCGATCCTGTCGCTCCACCTGGCCGGCGCTTCGTCGATCCTGGGCGCGATCAACTTCATCACCACGATCTTCAACATGCGCGCGCCGGGCATGACCCTGCACCGCATGCCGCTGTTCGCCTGGTCGGTGCTGATCACCGCCTTCCTGCTGCTGCTGTCGCTGCCCGTCCTGGCCGGCGCCATCACCATGCTGCTGACCGACCGTAACTTCGGCACGCACTTCTTCGACCCGGCCGCCGGCGGCGACCCCGTCATGTTCCAGCACCTGTTCTGGTTCTTCGGTCACCCGGAAGTGTACATCCTGATCCTGCCGGGCTTCGGCATCATCAGCCACATCGTCTCGACCTTCTCCAAGAAGCCGGTCTTCGGCTACCTGGCGATGGCCTACGCGATGGTCGCCATCGGCTTCGTCGGCTTCGTCGTGTGGGCGCACCACATGTACACGGTCGGCATGAGCATCAACCTGCGCGCCTACTTCGTGGCCGCCACGATGATCATCGCCGTCCCGACGGGCGTGAAGATCTTCAGCTGGATCGCCACGATGTGGGGCGGTTCGATCAGCTTCAAGACGCCCATGCTGTGGGCGATCGGCTTCATCTTCCTGTTCACGGTCGGCGGCGTCACCGGTGTCGAACGCCGGCATCGACTACAGCCTGCACGACACCTACTACGTGGTGGCGCACTTCCACTACGTGCTGTCGCTGGGCGCGGTGTTCGCCATCTTCGCGGGCTTCTACTACTGGTTCGAGAAGATGTGGGGCGTGAAGTACAACGAGTTCCTGGGTGCGCTGCACTTCTGGATCATGTTCGTCGGTGTGAACCTGATCTTCTTCCCGCAGCACTTCCTGGGCCTGCAAGGCATGCCGCGTCGCTATGTCGACTATCCGGACGCCTTCACCCTGTGGAACTACGTGTCGTCGGTCGGCTACATGATCACCGTCGTCGCTGTCGGCGTGTTCATGCTGGTGCTGATCGAAGCGGCGATCCGTCGCCGCAAGGCCGAGGCCAACCCGTGGGGCGAAGGCGCCACCACGCTGGAATGGACCCTGTCCTCGCCGCCGCCGTTCCACCAGTTCAGCGAACCGCCGGTGATCAAGGCCGACGACCACCACTAAGGTGAACCGTCGTCCGTAACCGGACTTAAAGGGGGGCGCGGGCGGGATCCTTAAGGGTCCGGGCCGCGCCCCTCGCCTGTTCAAGACCTGTATGTTTTGGATCGATGTCAAAGACAGCCGCCATGACGTCTGACAGCGCCGAGACGACCCCGCTGCGGGATTCGTCGGAAACCGCTCGCTGGCAGGACTATTTCCAGCTGATGAAGCCACGCGTCATGTCGCTGGTAGTGTTCACCGGGCTGACGGGGCTGCTGGCCGCGCGCGCGCCGATCCATCCCGTCCTGGCGGCTATCGCCGTGCTGTGCATCGCCATCGGCGCCGGCGCCTCGGGCGCGCTGAACATGTGGTACGACGCCGACATCGATCAGAAGATGCGCCGCACGCGCGGCCGTCCCGTTCCGGCCGGCAAGGTCAAGGGCGAGGAAGCCGCCACCCTGGGCGTCGTCTTGTCGCTGCTGTCGGTGATGTTCCTGGGCTTTGCGGTGAACTGGCTGGCCGCCGGCCTTCTGGCCTTCACCATCGTCTTCTACGCCGTCGTCTATACGATGTGGCTCAAGCGCTGGACGGCGCAGAACATCGTCATCGGCGGCCTCGCCGGCGCGCTGCCGCCGGCCATCGGCTGGGCCGCCGCCACGGGCTCTGCGCCGCTGAACGCCTGGCTGATGGTGGCGATCATCTTCTTCTGGACCCCGCCACACTTCTGGGCGCTGTCGCTGTACGTCACCACCGACTACGCCAAGGCCGGCGTGCCGATGCTGCCGGTGGTCAAGGGCGCGCGGGAAACCCGCAAGCAGATCCTGCTCTACAGCCTGATCCTGTTCCCGATCTGCCTGTCGCCGGTGCTCACCGGCCTGGGCGGACCGATCTATTTGGCCGTCTCGGGCCTGGGCGGACTGGTGTTCCTGTTGCTGGCCTGGCGCGTGTTCGCCAGCAAGGCGGGCGACGCCGCCGATCCCCGCGTGGCCGACCGCGCCCTCTATGACGTGACCGAGGACGAAAAGGCCGCCGGGGCCAAGGCCGCGCGCAACCTCTTCGCCTTCTCGATTCTCTATCTGTTCGCCCTGTTCGCGGCCCTTCTGGGCGAGGCGGTCACCGGCGTTAGCCCCCTGGAGCTCCTGAAGTGAATCAACCGGTCGAAACCGACGCGGCGCAACAGGCCGCTAAGAAAGCCCGTGACGGACGCAACCTGGCCCTCGCTCTGGGCCTGGTCGCCTTCGTCGTTCTCGTGTTCGTGGTCACCCTCGTGAGGCTGGGCGGAAATGTCGCAAACCCCCACATCTAACGACGAACTGACCCCCCAGCAGCGGATGGCCCGTCGCAACAAGAAGGTTGCGACGATCTGCGTGGCCACCTTCGTCGGCATGATCGGCGCGGCCTATGCGGCGGTGCCGCTCTACAAGCTGTTCTGCCAGGTCACCGGGTTCGATGGCACGGTCCGCAAGGCCGAGGCCGCGCCAACCCGTGTGCTGGATCGCAAGATCACCGTGCGGTTCGACGCGAACATCCGCGAGCTGCCCTGGCGCTTCCAGGCGCTGCAGCCCAAGCAGGATATCCGCATCGGCGACACGGGCCTGGCCTTCTTCAAGGTCACCAACCCCACGGACAAGCCGATCACCGGCCGGGCGCTCTACAACGTCGTGCCCGAGCAGGCGGGGCCGTACTTCCAGAAGCTGGAGTGCTTCTGTTTCACCAGCCAGACGATCCAGCCTGGCCAGACCGTAGAATTCCCGGTGGTCTACTTCGTGGATCCCCAATATGCGGACGACCCTGAAACGAAGGGCAAGCCTGAGATCACCCTCAGCTACACCTTCTTCCCGGCGGTCGACGACGACAAGCCGGGGCAAGTCGCGGCCGCGACAACGCCTCGCATCGTGGACCCCCTTGGCGGCGCACCGTCGAGAGGTCTATAGCGTTTACAGCGAACACGGCGCGGGGGGACCAGCGACCGTGCTCAGAGGGATATAAGGGTTAGCAGCAACATGGCCGGCGCCGTCAAACACGACTACCACATCCTTCCGCCCAGCCCGTGGCCCTTCGTGGGCTCGGCCGCCGCCACCGTCATGGCCATCGGCCTGATCGGTTGGCTCAAGGGCGGCGTGCTCGGCATCGAAAAGGGCAACTGGGCGATCTTCGCCGCAGGCCTCGCGGGCGTGCTCTACACGATGTTCGGCTGGTGGGCCGACGTGGCCAAGGAATCCAAGGCCGGCGATCACACCCCGGTCGTGTCGATCGGCCTGCGCTACGGCATGATCCTGTTCATCGCCTCGGAAGTTATGTTCTTCGTGGCGTGGTTCTGGATGTTCTTCGAGATGGCGCTGTTCCCGGAAGCGCGCACGGTCTCGACGATCGAAGAAGTCCGTACGGCTTGGGCCACCTGGCCGCCGGCCGGCGTCGAGACGGTCTCGGCCTGGCACCTGCCGCTGATCAACACCCTGACCCTGCTGCTCTCGGGCACCACGGTCACCTGGGCGCACCACGCGCTGCAGGTCGGCGACCGCAAGGGCGCCAAGTGGGGTCTGATCCTGACCATCCTGCTGGGCTGCCTGTTCACGGCCATCCAGGTCTATGAATACGCCCACATCAACCACGAGCAGCTGTTCTACTCGGAAGCCGCCGCCAATTCGGGCCTCTATGGTTCGACCTTCTTCCTGGCGACGGGCTTCCACGGCTTCCACGTCTTCGTGGGCACGCTGTTCCTGATCGTCTGCCTGATCCGCCTGATGACCGGCGCCTTCACGCCCCAGAAGCACTTCGGCTTCGAAGCGGCCGCTTGGTACTGGCACTTCGTCGACGTGGTCTGGCTGTTCCTGTTCGCGTTCATCTACGTGATCTTCGGGGCCTCGGCCCACTAGATCGAAAGATCCTCGGGGGCCCGGAACGCCAAACAGCGTTCCGGGCCTTTTTCGTTTCGGGAGGTCCGCGTGACCAAGACCAACCCCTACGCCGCCGGCGCGCGTGGCCTCTGCCCTGAGTGCGGCGAAGGCTATCTGTTCGAGGGCTTCCTCAAGGTCGCGCCGCGCTGCGAGGCCTGCGGTTTCGATCTCGGCAAGCACGAGACCGGCGACGGCGCGGCGACCTTCGTGATCCTGATCGCCGGCGCCATCTGCGCCTTCGGCGCGTTGTTCTCGATGTTCGCCTGGTATTGGCCGGTGTGGGTGTCACTGCTCGTCTGGCTGCCGGCCGTGGTGGTGATCAGCCTTGGCCTGATGCGCCCAGCCAAGGGGCTGATGGTCGCCGCCCAAATCGCTCAGAAGGCCTCCGAAGCAGGACGTGACCATGTCTGAGGCGACCCCCGCGCCGCGCCGCTTTCCGGTCGGCCTGACCATCGCCACGCTGATCGCGTTTGCGATCCTCTGCGGCCTTGGGAGCTGGCAACTCCAGCGCCGCCACTGGAAAGAGGACGTTCTGGCCCGGCTTGAGGCGCTGAAGACCGCGCCCGCCCAGCCGCTGGTGCAGGTGCTGACGGCTGACACCAAGCCTGAGTCCCTGGCCTGGACCCGCGTCAGCGTCGATTGCGGCGATGTCGGTGGCCAGCCCCTGCCACTGGTCTACGGGGTCCGCGACGGCGATGTCGTCTGGCGCGCCCAATCGCCCTGCGCGGTGATGGCCGGTCCCTACAACATGATCCTGGTCGATCGCGGCGTCGTTCCCAGCCTGACGGGCCAGGTCGCGCCATTGCCCCGCGCGTTTGACCCGCCCCGGCGCGTGGTGGGCGTGCTCAGCCCGATTCAGCAGCTTGGCGGCGATCGGGCCAAGGTCCTGGAGCGCTTCGCCGATCGTAAGCCCGCGCCGCTGGTGCTGATGGTCGAGCAGGAAACCCCGGCGCCGGCCGCAATCACCCCCGCGCCGCTGCCGGTAGAAATTTCCAATCGGCACCTGGAATACGCCCTTACGTGGTTTGGTCTTGCCGTAACCCTGCTGTTTATCTATGCCGCCATGCTCTGGCGGAGACTGAGACCCTGATGCGTTACGTTTCGACCCGCGGCCAGTCCGCGCCCATCGGCTTCCTCGACGCGGTTCTGGCGGGCCTGGCCCCCGACGGCGGCCTGTATGTGCCCGCCGAATGGCCGCGTTTCACGGCCAAGGAGATCGCCGCGTTCGCTGGCAAGCCCTACGCCGAGGTCGCCGCCGCCGTGGTCGGCAAGTTCGTGGGCGACGACATCCCCAGGGAAGACCTGGCCCAGATGTGCGAGGAGGCCTACGCCACCTTCGCCCACACGGCCGTGGTTCCGGTCAAACAGCTGACGCCCAACCGCTATCTGCTGGAGCTGTTCCACGGTCCGACCCTGGCGTTCAAAGATGTTGCGATGCAGCTCTTGGGCCGCCTCTACGACTACGTTCTGGAGCGGCAGTCGCGGAAGATGACCATCATCTGCGCCACCTCGGGCGACACCGGCGGCGCGGCCGTCGAGGCGTTCCGGGGCCGCAAGAACGCCCGCATCGTCGCGCTCTTCCCGGAGGGCCGCATCAGCGAGGTGCAGCGCCGGTTCATGACCACGGCCACAGACGCCAATGTCGCCTGCGTCTCGGTGCTGGGCTCGTTCGACGACTGCCAGGCCATCGTCAAACAGGCCTTCCAGGACGACCAGTTCCGCCACGCGGTGGACCTGTCGGGCGTCAACTCGATCAACTGGGCGCGGATCGCGGCCCAGAGCGTCTACTACTTCACCGCCGCCGTCGCCCTGGGCGCGCCGGCGCGGCAGGTGGCCTTCGTGGTGCCGACCGGTAATTTCGGCGACGCCTACGCGGCTTTTGTCGCCAAGACGCTGGGCCTGCCGATCCATTCGGTGACGGCCGCCACCAATTCCAACGACATCCTGGCGCGCGCCTTCGAGGACGGCCGCTATTCGCGCGGCGCGGTGGCCGCGACCCAGAGTCCGGCCATGGACATCCAGGTCGCCTCGAACTTCGAGCGCCTCTATTTCGAGGCCGTGCGTCGTGACGGGGTCGAGACCGGCCGCGCCTTCCGCGCCTTCGCCGACACCGGCCTGCTCGACATCCCGCCGGCCGCCCACGCCTGGATGCGCGAGCTGTTCCGCGGCGCGTCAGTCAGCGAGGCCGACACCGCCAAGACCATGCTCTCGACGCTGAACGAGACCGGCGAGGTCGTCGATCCGCACACCGCCGTGGGCCTGGCGGCCGCCCAGGGCGTCCGGATTGATCCGGCGATCCCCGTTGTGGTGCTGTCGACCGCTCATCCGGCCAAGTTCCCCGAGGCGGTTCAGGCCGCCACGGGCCTTTTGCCCTCGACGCCGCGCGCCACGCCCGATCTCTCCAAGAAGCCGGAAAAGTTCGAGCGCCTGCCCGCCGACGGATCGTCAGTGAAGGCCTTCGTACGGACCTTTGCGGCGAATAGTTGAGCCCAAGCTGGCGTTTAGGGGCGCGAACACTTAGATAGCGCGCCTCATGACTGCTTCCTTGCGCACCCTGAAGAACGGCGTCCGCGTCGTCTGCGACCCGATGCCAGGCCTCGAAACCCTGGCCCTGTCCGTGGTGGCGGGGCGAGGCGCCGCCTATGAGGATCCGGCTCGTTCGGGCTGGTCGCACCTGCTGGAGCACATGGTCTTCAAGGGGGCGGGGTCGCGCTCGGCCCGCGACATCGTCGAGGTCATCGAGAACCAGGGCGGCTCGATCAACGCCGCCACCGGCTATGAGCGCACCAGCTTCCAGGTCCGGGCGCTGAAGGGCGGCCTGGATCTGGGCATGGACGTCATCGCCGACCTGGTGCGCCGTCCGACGCTGGATCCGGCTGATCTGACCCGCGAGAAGCAGGTGGTCGCCCAGGAGATCGCCGAGGCCGCCGACGCGCCCGACGACTACGTCTTCGACCTGATCCAGCGCGCCAGCTGGGGCGATCATCCGGTGGGCCGTCCGATCCTCGGATCCGACGAGACCGTCAACGCCGCCAGCGTCGAAGCGCTGTCGGACTGGCGCGCCGATCTCTACGCCGCCGACCGCCTGGTGATCGCCGCGACGGGCGCGGTCGAGGAGGATCAGCTGATGGCCGCCGCCGAGCGCGCTTTCGGCGACCTGCCGGCGACGCCCGGCGCTGAGGTTCCGCAGTCCGCGGCCTTCGTCGGCGGTCCGCAGGCCGAGGCCCGCAAGCTTGAGCAGGCGCATCTGGTGTTCATGCTGCCGGCCTGCGGCGCGCGCGAGGATGACTATTTCGCCTTGCGGATCTTCGCCGAGTGCCTGGGCGGCGGGATGTCGTCGCGCCTGTTCCAGGAAGCGCGCGAGAAGCGCGGTCTGGCCTACAATATCGACGCCTACGCCGACACCTACGCCGACCATGGCGCGCTGGGCATCTACGCCGGCTGCGCGGCCAGCGACGCGGTGGAGACCGCCAAGGTTTGCGCTGACGAACTGCTCAAGCTGGCCGATCGGATCGAGGACGCTGAATTGGCGCGGGCCAAGGCCCAACTGAAGGCGCACATGTTCATGGCGCGCGAGCAGCCGCTGTCGCGCGCCGAGCAGGGCGCGGGCCAGGTCCTGCTGTTTGGTCGTCTCTACCCGCCCGCCGAGCTGGCGCGGGAGGTCGATGCGGTGACGTCGGAGGACGTGGCGCGACTGGGGCGGCGGCTGCTGTCGGCCGGCCGCGCCGCGACCGCTATCCTTGGCGCAAAAACGGCGCTGAAGGCCGGAGAAGTGTTCGACAAGGCATTGTTCTCAGCGGCCTGACGGCCGAAGGTGCGTCCGTGATCCCGTCAGAGTTCCGTCCGTGTCCGCGCTCCTGCCGTTTCTAAGGCCCCGCCAGCGCCTCCAGCTTCAGGGCCGCGCGGTCTATCTCCGGCCGCCGACGCCGCGAGACTACCAGCCTTGGGCTGCCCTGCGCGCCCAGTCGCGCGCCTTTCTCGAGCCTTGGGAGCCGACTTGGCCAGAGCAGGATCTCAGCCGCGCCGCCTTTCGGGTCCGCCTGGGGGCCTATGCGCGGGATCTGGAGCTTGGCGAGGCCTATCCGTTCTTCATCTTCCGCCGCGAGGACGACGCCCTGCTGGGCGCCGTACGTCTCTTCCATGTCCGGCGGGGCGTCTCCTTGTCCGGGACCATCGGCTACTGGTTGGGCGAGTCGTTCGCACGCCAGGGCTATATGGCGGACGCGGTCGAAACCTTGATCCGTTTTGCTTTTCACGGTCTGGGCCTCCACCGCCTGGAGGCCGCTTGCATGCCGGAAAACCACGCCTCGGCCGCCTTACTCGCGAAATGCGGGTTTTCCGAGGAGGGATATGCGCGGGCTTATTTGAAAATTAACGGCGCTTGGCGAGATCATCGTCTGTTCGGCTTGGTGGCGCCCGAGTAGCGCTGCGGCTTTGGCTGAAACGGTTAGGACGGGTATGCCTTTTCGGACAGGCGAGCGACGGATCTGGGACGCGACGGCCACGCTTGAGGCGTTGGGCGCGGCGGACGTCGCCCTTTGGATCTGGGAGCCCGAGACCGATCGGCTGCGTCTGAACGGCGCGGCGCGCGCCTTGGGTTTGGGTCCCTTGGCGCCCGAATGCTCGTCGGCCGCCTTCCGCGCCTTGGCCCTGCCGCAGGACCGCGCTCAGGCCGAGGAAGTTCTGAAACTCCGCGAACCGGGCAGCGAGGTCGTCGCGCGCTTTCGCGTCCGGGGCGGCGAGACTTGTCTCTGGCGTGGCGTCTGGCTGGAGGAGGGGGTCCGCGCCGCCGGCGTCGTCGCTCCCGAAACGAAATTCTCCGCATCTGAATGTTGCGATCTGACGGGTCTTCTGGATCGTCGCAGCTTCATCGCCCGCGCGCGCGAGCGCCTGTCCCAGGATGGTGTGCACCAACTGGTCGTCGCCGACCTTAATCGTCTGCGCCGTCTGAACGAGGCGCTGGGTCATGAGCGCGCGGACCTGGTTCTGGCCGCCCTGGGCTCGCGTCTGGCTGCGGCCTTCCCAGCCCAGGCGATCCTGGGCCGTATCGGCGAGGACGAGTTCGCGGTGCTCTGCGAACCGCGCGGCTACGAGCCGGCGGACGTGCTGCGCGGCGCGCTGGAGCAGCCGCTGCGCGTGGCTGGCTTCGACATTCACCCGACGCTCTCGATCGGTGCGGTCTCGGCTGAGGGCGGGCTGGACGCGCCGGACGCGGCCGACCAGCGCGAAGCGGCGGCCGCCTACGGTCGCGCGATGGAAACCGACGGGCTGTCGCGCCTGGCGTTGGAAGCCGACCTGCGCGGCGCCATCGGCCGCGGCGAGATCATGCCGTACTTCCAACCGATCGTGCGTCTGTCGACCGGCGCACTTTCGGGTTTCGAGGCCTTGGCGCGCTGGATCCATCCGCGCCGGGGCATGCTGCCGCCCGACGAATTCCTGCCGCTGATCGAAGAGATGGGGCTGATGAGCGTGCTGGGCGCGCACATGATGCACGCCGCCGCGCAGCAACTGTCGACCTGGCGGGCCGCGCACCCGGCGATGGGGAACCTGACCGTCAGCGTCAACCTGTCGACGGGCGAGATCGATCGTCCGGGCCTTGTGGCCGATGTGGCCGAGACCCTGAGGGTCAACAGCCTGCCGCGTGGCGCGCTGAAGCTGGAAGTCACCGAAAGCGACATCATGCGCGACCCCGAACGGGCCGCCGTGATCCTGAAGACGCTGCGCGACGCCGGCGCGGGCCTGGCGCTCGACGATTAGATCGTCCGCTCGGTGGTCAAGCTGGGCCAGGATCTGGACCTGGAGGTCGTCGCCGAGGGTGTCGAGAACGCCGAGATGGCGTGCGCGCTGCAGGCGCTCGGCTGCGACTACGGCCAGGGCTTCGGCTACGCGCCGGCCCTGTCGCCGCAAGAGGCCGAGGTCTATCTGAACGAGGCCTATGTCGACGGCGCCGCGCCGGTTAAGGCCCGGGGTTAGGCCCGTCCAGCCGTCGCCGACAGGTGATCGGCCGTGATCCCCAGCTTCGCCAGCGCGCGCGTCCACTTGTGCTCGTGGTCCTCGTCGAACAGCAGGCCCTCGTCGGCGTCGCAGATCAGCCAGACATTGTCGCGCAGCTCTTGCTCCAGCTGCCCAGGACCCCAGCCGGCGTAGCCGAGAGCCAGGAGCGACTTGCGCGGACGCTTGTAGGCGCTGGCCATGGCGTCCAACGCGTCGCGAGTGGCGGTCAGGGCCACGCCGTCGGCCACGGCCAGGGTCGAGTCTGGCGAGTTGAAGTCGTCGGTGTGCAGCACAAAGCCGCGCTCGCGTTCCAGCGGACCGCCCAGCAGGACGAGGTCGCCGGGCGCCTGGATCTCGGATTTCACGCCCAGGCGGTTCAGCAGTTCGAACACTGTCAGCCCCTCGACCGGGCGATTGACCGCCACGCCCATCGCGGCGTCCTCGTCGTGGGCGCACAGATACAGCACCGTTCGCTCGAACCGGGGGTCCTCGATGCCGGGCATGGCGACGAGCAGCCTGCCGATCAGGAACGCGCCGTCGTCGTCGTCGATTAAGCTGGCCATGAACGGAGCATTGGCCTTCGTTGTGACGGTTTCAAGTCGGATGCGCCATGAAACCGTGCTTGGCGGCCGCTGCGGCGGGGTCTATTCGAGTCCCCCTAACTTCATCCCCCACACGAGGAAACAGGCCCATGGCGATCAAGGTTGGCGACACGCTCCCGGCGGCGACTTTCATGACCAGCACGGCTGAAGGGCCCGCGCCGATCAGCACCGACGATATCTTCAAGGGCAAGACCGTCGCCCTGTTCGCGGTGCCCGGCGCCTTCACCCCGACCTGCTCGGCCAAGCACCTGCCGGGCTTCAAGGAAAAGGCCGACGAGCTGAAGGCCAAGGGCGTCGACTCGATCGTCTGCGTCTCGGTCAACGACGTCTTCGTGATGAAGGCCTGGGGCAAGGACCAGGGCATCGACGGCGAGGTTCTGCTGATCGCCGACGGCAACGGCGACTTCACCAAGGCCATCGGCCTGGATTTCGACGGCAGCAAGTTCGGCATGGGCGCGCGCTCGCAGCGCTACTCGCTGGTCGCCAAGGACGGCGTCGTCACCCAGCTGCACGTCGAGGACGCCGGCCAGTTCAAGGTCTCGTCGGCCGAGTACCTGCTGGAACAACTGTAAGCGTCACGGGCGCGGCGGCCTGCGCCGCGCCCTTTAGTCTCGCACGATCGCCGCGTGCAGCGCCTGGATCCGCTGGTTCAAGGCGCCGAGGTCCTCGCCGTCCATGCCGGACCGCTCCAGCAGAGCCTTGTTCAGGCACCCCGACTGGCCCAGCAGAGCTCGGCCCGCTTCCGTCATCGTCACCTCGACCTTGCGCTCGTCCTCGAGCCCGCGTCGCCGCATCACCAGGCCGGCGGCTTCCAAGCGCTTGACCAGCGGCGTCACGGTGCTGGACTCAAGGTCCAGCCGCGCCGCGATCGCGCCGATGGTGGCGCCGTCGCTCTCGCCCAGCGCATTCAGCACAAGATACTGCGGGTAGGTCAGGCCCATCGCGTCCAGTAGGGGCTTGTAGGCTCGGGTGATCGCCATGCTGGTGGCGTAGAGGGTGAAGCAGATCTGCTGATCCAGGGGATGCGGGGGCGGCGTCTTCGTCGTCATGAATCTTTCTTATCACAAAAAAGGATATCGCAACAAAGAAAATACTGGACAGACGCCCGGCTCCGGCGTAGGCCTAAATTGTTCTCGCGATAAACGTTATCGCGAACATGAAAACAGGGATGATCATGAGCCAGTCGAACCAAGCTTCCCGCCGGGGTGTGATGACCGCCGGCTTCGGTCTCGCCGCCGCCGCCGCCTCGCTGGGCGCTTCGGCCCAAGCCGCGACCCCCGCGAAAAAGCCCGTCGCCTCGCCGCACGCGGCGAACCGCGCCGAAAGCGGTTTCGTGACCACCCAGGACGGCGTGCAGATCTTCTACAAGGACTGGGGCCCCAAGACCGCCCAGCCGATCGTCTTCCACCACGGCTGGCCGCTGTCGTCGGACGACTGGGACGCCCAGATGATG
>NCDQ01000507.1 GCA_002280275.1 Caulobacter vibrioides
AAGGCCGACGCCGAGCGGATCTTTGCGACGATCCGGCGTGAGCACGAGGCCGCGACGGGTCTGGCCCTGGCGATCCGGGGCGGAACCAGCCTGCTGGACAATCAGCCCGATCTCGCCGAGTCGGTCTCTCTGGCCAGTCGCTCAGTCGACCCGCTGAACCATCTGCAGCTCGAGCTTCTGTCGCGGCGCCGGGCAGGGGATAGCGACGAAGAGCTGCGTCTGGCCATTCAGCTGACCGTCGCCGGCATCGCGGCGGGGCTGCGCAATACGGGCTGAGGGAGCGCTGTTCTTTCAGGTCGTGGAAGCGTCGTGATTTCAAACGGTTAGGATTGTTGATTTCCGTGTGTAACGGCGCTTGCGCTCCTGAACGGTTTCTGATTATCTGCCAATGACACCGGTGGCTAAGTGGTCATGCCACTTTAGGTAACCGGTGTCATAACGTTTCGGTTCGGCGTCGTGGTCGTCCGTCTCGTTTGCGGCTCTTTGAGCTCGCTCCTGCGCAAACTTTCGGGGCGTCGGCGGAGTCCGACGCCTCAATTTTGTATCGGGCGGCGAGGACGGCGGGCCGACGGAAAAGGTCAAAGGAAGGAAGCGTCCATCGGAAAGCACATGCGCCAAGCCGGCCGCGAAGGCCGATTTCAGCGCGGTCGCGCCCCTTAGTTTGACGTTGCGGCAAGCCCGGTGTGGCGCCCGAGCGCAACGCGGTCTAAGGGAACGCCCTGAGCCAATTCCGGCGAAATATTGCTCGTGCGGCGGCCCATGCGGCCCTTCGCGCAAGAACGATCCTTCGGGAAGGAGTTTGAGATGGTGAAAGACCGTATGGCGGTGCTGACCGCCCTGATGGACCAGGGCGTCATCCCGGTGTTCTACCACCCGGACGTCGAGGTCTGTAAGAACGTGATCCAGGCCTGCGCCGACGGCGGCGCGCCCTGCATCGAGTTCACCAATCGCGGCGATTTCGCCAGCCACGTCTTCTACGAAGTCACCCGTCACTTCGATAGGGCCGATCCGCGCGTGATCATGGGCGTGGGCTCGATCGTCGATGCCCCGACCGCCGGCATCTACATCGCCAACGGCGCCAAGTTCGTCGTCGGCCCGATCCTGAACGCCGACGTCGCCAAGGTCTGCAACCGCCGCAAGATCCCGTATTCGCCGGGCTGCGGTTCGGCCTCGGAAATCTCGTACGCCGAAGAGCTGGGCTGCGAGATCGTCAAGGTGTTCCCGGGTTCGTCGGTCGGCGGTCCCGATTTCGTCAAGGCGGTGCTGGGCCCGATGCCCTGGACCCGCATCATGCCGACGGGCGGCGTCGATCCGGACGAGGCCTCGGTGAAGAAGTGGTTCGGCGCGGGCATCGTCGCCGCCGGCATGGGCTCCAAGCTGATCACGCAAGAGCTGCTGGACGCCAAGGACTACGCGGGCATCTCCAAGAAGGTCCGCGAGACTGTAGACCTGATCAAGAAGGTTCGTGGGAAGGCCTAAGACCAAATGACCGACAACATCCTCAACATCCGCCCGGCTTCGGAGACGAAGTGGGATTGCGCCAGCTTCGGTGAAGTGATGCTGCGTTTCGACCCGGGCTTTGGCCGGGTTCGTAACGCCCGTCAGTTCCAGGTCTGGGAAGGCGGCGGCGAATACAACGTCGCCCGCGCTTTCAAGAAGTGCTGGGGCAAGCGCTCGACGGCCGTCACCGCCCTGCCGGTGAACGATCTGGGCTGGCTGGTTGAGGATCTGATGATGCAGGGCGGTGTCGACACCTCCCACATCATCTGGCGCGATTTCGACGGCCTGGGCCGCAACACGCGCGTTGGTCTGAACTTCACCGAAGCTGGCGCAATCCCACTTCGTCTCCGAAGCCGGGCGGATGTTGAGGATGTTGTCGGTCATTTGGTCTT
>NCDQ01000508.1 GCA_002280275.1 Caulobacter vibrioides
ACGCCGAGCGCGAGGCGTTCCGCAAGCAGGCTGCGGCGTTGCGGGTGAGGATGGGCGTCACCGGTTAAAGCCCAGCCCTGTTCGATCTCGCGGGCCCTGGCCGTGATCGGCGACCGCTGGACGCTGATGATCCTGCGTGACTGCTTTCTGGGCGTGCGACGGTTCGAGCTGTTCCAGAAACGCCTGGGCGTCTCGCGCACCATCGTCACCGACCGGCTGCGGACCCTGGTCGAAGAGGGTGTGCTGCGCCGGGTTCCGTACCAGGACAATCCGGTGCGTCACGAGTATCGGCTGACCGAGAAGGGGCTCGACCTGCACCCGGTGGTGATGGCCATCGCCCACTTCGGCGACATCCACTACGCCGGCGCCGAGGGGCCGCCGGTGCTGCGCCGGCACAAGGCCTGCGGCTGCGACTTCCACCCCGTGCAGGTGTGCTCCGAATGCGGCGAGCCGGTCAGCGCCCGCCAGGTCGAGGCGCGGGCGGGGACGGGTTTTCCGGCCCCGTAAACCATCCGTGTCATCCCGGCCGTACCCCGGCGCAAGCCGGGGGAAGAGCCGGGACCCAGGGGCGGCATGCACGGCGTTCCTTCACCCCCCGGGGTCCCGGGTCGGCTTCGCCGCCCGGGATGACACCGAGAAAAGGGCTGGGCTTTAACCGGTGACGCCCATCCTCACCCGCAACGCCGCAGCCTGCTTGCGGAACGCCTCGCGCTCGGCGTCGGGCATCTTTTCCAGGGTGCGCAGCGGCATCATCATCCGGCCGTTGCCGGCCAGACGCTGGGCGTGGCGGTCGATGAAGTCCCAGTAGAGGGCGTTGAACGGACAGGCGTCGTCGCCCAGCCGCTTCTTCACGTCGTAGCGACAGCTTTTGCAGTAGTCGCTCATGCGGTCGATATAGGCCCCGCTGGCCGCATAGGGCTTGGAGCCGACAATGCCGCCGTCGGCGAAGGTGGCCATGCCGCGGGTGTTGGGCATCTCGACCCACTCATAGGCGTCGGCGAACACCACCATGTACCAGTCGTCCACCGCGTCGGGATGCACGCCCAGCAGCATGGCGAGGTTCCCGGTCACCATCAGCCGTTGGATGTGGTGGGCGTAGGCGTGGTCGCGAGCGGCGCGGACGGTGTCGGCGACGCAGGCCATGTCGGTCTGGCCGGTCCAGTAGAACCAGGGCAGCTTGCCCTGCGCGTCCAGGGCGTTGCGCTGGGCGTATTCGGGCATCTTCAGCCAGTAGATCCCGCGCACGAACTCGCGCCAGCCGATGATCTGGCGGATGAAGCCCTCCACCGCGTTCAGCGGCGCGCGGCCCTCGCGCCAGGCGGCCTCGGCGCGGCGGCAGATGTCCAGCGGGTCCAGCAGGCCTATGTTCAGAGCCGGCGAGATCAGCGAGTGCCACAGGAACGGCCGCTGCCAGCTCATCGCGTCCTGCCAGTCGCCGAAGCTGGGCAGCATGTCGGCGATGAAGTGGTCGAGGATCGCGGTGGCCTCGTCCGGATTGGTCGGCCAGCCAAAGCCCTGGGTCTCGCCGAAATGGTCGTCGAAGCCGCGCGAGACCTGGTCCAGCACAGCCTGCGTGGTCGGGTTGGGCGGGATGCGCAGGCGCTCGGGGGGACGCAGGCCCGGCGGCAGCTTGCGGCGGTTCTCGGCGTCGAAGTTCCAGCGCCCGCCGGCTGGCTGTTCGCCGTCCATCAAAAGGCCCGTCTTGCGCCGCATCTCGCGGTAGAAGAACTCCATCCGCAGCTCTTGCCGCAGGCGGTGCGGACCACCCGATCGAAGGCGCCGGCCTCCAGAGCCCGTCGCAGCTCGCCGCCGATCGAGCCGGTGTTGGCGGGATCTTCCAGCGTCACATAGCGCACGTTGAAGCCGCGCACGCGCAGGCGCACGGCGAACTGGCGCATCGCCGACCAGACGAGAACGAGCTTCTGCTTATGGTGCTTCCAGGCGGTGGCCTCGACCCGGCTCTCCACCATCAGCACCTGGTCGCGGGCGAGATCCGCGTCCGCCAGGGCCGAAAGGTTGTCGGACAGCTGGTCGCCCAGCACCAGACGCAGGGCGCCAGCCATGTCAAAAACGCTCTAAAGCTTGACGAAGGGCGCGAGCAGCTTGCCCATGCGGCCGGGCAGCTGGATCTGGCCGTCCAGGGCCGCCACGCACAGGCACGGCTTGCTGGACACCACGCGCGGCTGGTGCAGCACGCTGGGATCGGCTTCCTCGAAGTCGCCTTCCTCGAACACGCCGCTCTCGGTGGCGTAGGCGCCTTCGATCACGCAGGTCAGCTCGACGCCGCCATGGGTGTGACGGGGCGTGGACTGGCCCGGCGCGATCTTGAGCAGGATCACCCGGCAGTCGCCGTCGCGCGGACCCAGGACGTCACGCACCCGCACGCCCGGACCCAGCCAGCGCCAGGGGCCCAGCTCGAAGCCGCGCAGCGGGGCGGGCAGGGTGGGGTCGGTCTTGTCCAGGCGGACGGTCGGCTCCTGGGGCGCGGGGGCGTCCAAGAGGGCCAGGGTCTTGTCGAGCGCGCCGGCGTCCAGGGCGCTGGGCTCGAGGTCCTCCAGCACGCCGCCGCCGACGGCCTGGCCAAGGTCGGACCAGACGCGGGTTTCGGGACGCAGCGCCAGGTGCGTGGCCACGACCACAGCCTCGGGCGGGCTCAGGGTGCCGGCGGCATAGGCCAGCAGACGCTCTTCACTGGGCAGACGACGCAGGCTCACGACGCGACCCCCGCCTCGCGCTCGATAAAGGCGCGCAGTTTCATCATGCCAAAGCGAATACGCGCCTTGACCGTACCCAGGGGCACGCCCAGGGCCTCCGAAATCTGACTGTGGGTCTGTTCCTGGAAGAAAGCCATTTCGATTGCTTGGGACTGGTCGGGGTTAAGGGTCTGCATCGCTGAGCGGACGATCTGGGCGTCCTGCATGCCGCTGAGGATGGCGTCGGGTTGGGGTGGGTCTTCGGCGCCGAGGTTGAGATCCACCGCGTAGAGGGCCGAAGAGCCGCGCCGCAGACTATCGATGCGCAGGTTGCGGGCGATGGTGAAGATCCAGGCCGCCGCCGAAGCGCGTTTGGGGTCGAAGTAGTGGGCCTTGCGCCAGACCGCGAGCATGACCTCCTGGGCCAGCTCTTCGGCCGCCGACGGCGTAGAGCCGCTGCGCACCAGCAGGGTCTTCACCCGGGGCGCATAATGGGCGAACAGCTCGGCGAATGCGGCGCGGTCCTGCGACTGCGCGATCCGCGTAATCAGCGCGCCACCGTCATACTGTGCAGCGCTCACGCGTGAGCCGCCGCGAGATCGAGACTGAGCGTGTCCTGTCGCATACATGCCCACTATACGAAGCCTTGGCGGGAACGGATGACTCAAGTTGCGCGTACGCGATGTTTTTTTTGGGTCTCACACGGTCAGCGCTTGCTGCGCTTGGCCTGGATCTCTTCGGGCGTCAGTTTGCGAACCTCGGTGACCGGGTAGCGCCGCGGAGCGCCGAAATCGCTGGGCACGAT
>NCDQ01000070.1 GCA_002280275.1 Caulobacter vibrioides
ACTCCCACCCTAGGCGGGATCTTGCATTATCGATAAATAACAGAGCCTTGCCCGCCCGGTCGGAACAACTGGAATGGTCAGATGAGTTCGCGCTCAGAAATCGACGGCGACGCCCTTCTTTTCCCAGTCGCCGAAGCGGGTGGGTTCAGGGCCGTCTCGACCGCCCTCTTCCAGCGGCAGGGACAAGGCCGCCTCGGCGGCGCGGCGGACGGCGGCTTCCTCCAGCGCGCGGCGCGCGGCGGGACTCAGGGTCTTGCCCGGCGCGGCGCCGGGAACCTCAGGCGCGGCGTCCGTCTCAGGGGTCGGGGTGTCGGTCATGGCGGCTCCTTACCTTGTCGATATAGAGCGATCCGAGCCGCCGACAATCGTCAGCGCGCGCAAGGTGAGGCGACAATAGACTTGCGTCCGGGCGCGTCCCGAGGCACGGCGAGGCGGTGACTCAAGAACTCAACGACGGCCTCCCCGCCCGGGAAGCCGCGCTTACCCTGATCGACGCCGCCTTGTCGCGTCGCGGCGGCCTCGACGAAGCCGCCTCAGCCAACGGCTTCCGCTTCCTGGAGCCGCGCGAGCGCGCGTTCGCCCGCGCCTTGGCCATGGCCGTGCTGCGCCACCTTGGCCCGATCGACCGCGCCCTGACGGCGCGCCTGCAGAAGGCCCCGCCGGATCGGGTGATGCATCTGCTGCGCCTGGGCGCGGCGCAAGCCTTCTATCTGGAAGTGCCCGCCTTCGCGGCCGTGGCCACCTCGGTGGAGCTGGCCGGCGCCAACAAGACTAGCCGGCCGTTCAAGGGCCTGGTCAACGCCGTGTTGCGCGGCCTGTTGCGTGATGCGCCGCCCACCGATGACCCCAGCCTGCTGGCCCCGCCGTGGCTCTATGCGCGCTGGGTGTCGGCGTTCGGCGAGGCCACGGCGCGGGAGATCGCCGGCCAGATCGCCATCGAGCCCGCCACCGACCTGTCGGCCAAGCCCGGCGCCGACCTGGCTTCGCTGATCGAGACGCTGGAGGCCGAGGCCCTGCCGGGCGGGACCCTGCGCCTGCGCCGCAAGGGCGACGTGGCCGCCTGGCCGGGTTTCGAGGACGGGACCTGGTGGGTGCAGGACGCCGCCGCCGCCGTGCCCGCCCGCCTGCTGGACGTTCAACCGGGCCAGAGCGTGCTCGACCTCTGCGCCGCGCCCGGCGGCAAGACCTTGCAGCTGGCCGCCGCCGGCGCCCAGGTCGTGGCTCTGGATCGCTCGGCCGCGCGCCTCAAGCGCCTGTCGGAGAACCTGATCCGCACGGGTCTCTCCGCCGAGGTCGTCGCCGCCGACGCCGGCGCCTGGGACGATGCGCGGACCTTCGACGCCATCCTGCTGGACGCGCCCTGCAGCGCCACCGGCACCTTCCGCCGCCATCCCGACGTGCTGTGGGCCGCGCGACCCGGCGACGTGGCCAGCCTCGCCGGCGTGCAGGCCCGCATCCTCGACGCCGCCGCCGATCGCCTCAAGCCCGGCGCGCGCCTCGTCTACTGCGTCTGCTCGCTGGAGCCCGAAGAGGGCGAGGCCCAGGTGGAGGCGTTCTTGGCCCGCCGCAAGGACGTCGTGCTGGAGCCGATCACCGCCGCCGAGGCCCCGTCGGCCGGCTTCCCGGGGGCCAGCCTGACCCCGCGCGGGACCCTGCGCCTTTTGCCGCACCACCGCGACGATGGCCAGGATGGCTTCTTCACCGCCCGGTTTCGCAAGGTGACGGCGTAAGCTGTCACCCTGGCGAAAGCCGGGATCCAGGCAAGCATAGATGACAGACCGGCGCGACACGGCTATCCCAGGGCCATGACCGCGCCGATCATCGCCCCCTCCATCCTCGCCTCCGACTTCGCCAAGCTGGGCGAGGAAGTCGCCGCCATCGAGGCGGCCGGCGCCGACTGGGTCCACGTAGACGTGATGGACGGCCACTTTGTGCCGAACATCACGCTGGGCCCAGACATCGTCAAAGCCATCCGGCCGCACGCCAAGATCCCGTTCGACGTGCACCTGATGATCAGCCCGGCCGATCCGTATCTGGAGGCCTTCCGCGCCGCCGGGGCCGACCTCATCAGCATCCACCCCGAGGCCGGCCCGCACCTGCACCGCTCTCTGAAGCGCATCCGCGAGCTGGGCGCCAAGGCGGGCGTGGTCTTCAACCCCACCACCGGAATCGACCACGTCGAGTGGATCCTCGAGGACGTCGACCTGCTGTTGGTCATGTCGGTGAACCCGGGCTTTGGCGGCCAGAGCTTCATTCCGGGCCAGCTGCGCAAGGTCGAGGCCCTGCGCAAGCTGGTCGACAAGGCCGGACTCGATATCATCATCGAGGTCGACGGCGGCGTCACGCCGGTCACGGCCCCGCAGTGCGTCGCCGCCGGGGCCACCGCCCTCGTCGCCGGCTCGGCGGTGTTCAAGGGCGGCCCCGCCGCCTACGCCGACAACATCCGCGCGCTCAAGGGCGGCTGACGGATCGCGATGGCCGGCAAGCCCCCCGTCCTCGGCCTGGCCCTCCCCGCGCTTCCGCGGGGCGGCGTGCTGTGGAAGGCGATCCGCGCCGAGTCCGCTAGACATGTCGAGCGCGAGTGGTTCGGCTCGGGGCCCCATCGCCTGAAGATCGCCCTGCCCCGGCCCGAGGGCCTCTCCGCCCGCCCCCATGATCCGCGTCCGGTCGACGCCGCCCACGGCCAGAAGATCCTGGCGGGGACCCTGACCCTGGACGGCGGGACCCTGCGCCTGGGCGTCGATGGCGATCCGTTCGACACCGCCAGCCCCTCGCGCCGCTTCGCCGTCAGCCTGCACCGCTTCGACTGGCTGCCCGACCTGGTGGCCGCCGGTCCGGACGGCGCGCGCCGGGCCCTGCGCCTGATCGACGACTGGCGGCGGGTGTTTGGCAAGTGGAACGCCTTTTCCTGGAGCGCCGAGTGCATCGAGCGGCGGGTCCATCACCTGGCCTGCGCCGCCAAGACCCTGGCCGCCGGGGCCAGCGACGCCGAGGTCGCCGATCTGGTCTTCGATCTCGCCCGCCAGGGTCGCCACCTGCTGGAGATCAAGCGCAGCCCAGAACGCGCCCTCGAACGCGCCGCCGCTGCGGGCCTGGCCGGCTGCGTCCTGGCCGGCAAGCCGGGCGAGCAACTGATCGACGCGGCCGTGAAGGGCGTGACCTCGCATCTGGACGCCATGGTGCTGGGCGACGGCGGCCACGCCACCCGCAGCCCCGAGGCCGGGGTCGAGCTGCTGTTCGACCTCCTCACCCTCGACGACGCCTTGGGCCAGCGTGGCCGACCCAGTCCCGAGACCCTGTCGCGGGCCATCGACCGCCTCTCCAGCGCCACCCGGTTCTTCACGCTCGGCGATGGCCATCTGGCGGCCTTCCACGGCGGCGAGACCATCAGCCAGGCCCGCATCGCCGCCGCGCTCGCCCATGACGACGCCGGCCCTCGGGCCCTGAACGCCGCCCCGCACAGCGGCTATCACAAGATGATCGGCGGCAGCATCGAGGTCATCGCCGACTGCGGCCCGCCCCCGGCCGGCCCCTTGAGCGTCAACGCCTGCGCCCAGCCAGCGGCGCTGGAGATCGTCTGCGCCAAGGACCGCCTGATCACCAGCTGCGGCTGGAGCCCCGAAGCCGCCGGCGCCCACGCCTTTCGCCTCTCGGACGCGGCCTCGACCGTCAGCGTCGGCGACGGCTCGGCCGGCCGGCCGCTGTCGGGCTTCCGGGCCAAGGCGCTGGGCCCCTGGCTGGTCGACGGCGCGGTCAAGGTCGAGGCCAAGCGCCACGACGACGTCGGCGGCGTCTGGCTGGACATCATTCACGACGGCTGGCGACATCTGGGCCTGACCCACGCCCGCCGCCTGTTCCTCGACGCGGTCCATGACGAGCTGCGCGGCGAAGACAGCCTCTCGCCCCTGGCCCTCGACCCCAAGGCCGCCGAAGGCCCGCGCCGCTACCTGCCCTTCGCCGTGCGCTTCCATCTGCACCCCGAGGCGCGCGCCTCGATCGCCCGCGACGGCAAGAGCGTGCTGATCCGGGGGCCCAGCAACATCGGCTGGTGGCTGCGCAACGACGCCGTCGACGTCGAGATCGCCCCCAGCGCCCATTTCGACCACGGCCTGGCTCGCAAGGCCGGCCAGATCGTGCTGAAAAGCCAGGTCCGCCCCGAGGTGGGGGCCAAGATCCGCTGGAAGCTCACCAAGGCCGAGGGCTAGCCGCCGTGGGTTTCTCCCGCCGCCCGCCCATCGACCCCGGCCGCGCCCACGCGCCGCCGGAGTACTCGGCCGACGACATCTACGAGGTCCTGGCCGCCCTGCGCGCCGAGGCCCCGGAGGCCCTGGCCCTGGTCGAACAGGAAGCGCGCACGCCGGGCAGCGTGGCCATGAGCGACCACGACGACGCCTATGACCGCCTGCTGACCGTGCTGTTCGAGCGCGGGTTCGTGCACACCCACATCGAGATGGCGATGGTGTTGCGGGCGGTTAGGGAGCGAGCCTCCGCCTAGATCCTCCCCCGCGTCGCGGGGTAGCCCAGACGCGAAAGGGGGATAACCCTGCGGCGGGGCACGATGCTGGACGTCACCCTGATCGAGACGGCCTCTGTCCGGCCGCGTGCGGGGCGTGATGGCCAGGAGCATCCGAGCCAGGCCCTCGACACGGCCTTCAACAGGCGCCGCCCAGGCCTGATCACGCCAGGACTCCGCCAAGATCAGCCCAAACGCCCCCTGCGCTCTACCGCAGAGCCAGTAAAACAGATCCCAGGCGCCAGGCCCCAAAACCACAAGACCACAACGCAGAAGTTACGCGACAGGCCCCTACGGGGAGAGGCGCTTAGAGCGCTAACCCAGCTTCTCTTCGATCAGCGCCACGGTCCGATCGATCCCGAAAATCGCCGCGAACGAGCCGAAGCGCGGGCCCTGGCTCTGGCCCAGCAGCACTTCGTACAGGGCCTGGAACCAGGCGCGCAGTGGGTCGAAGCCGTGGGTCTTGCCGACCTCGAACACCTCGTTCTGGATCAGCTCGGCGTCCTGCGTCCCGGCCGGCATGGCCTTCAGCTTGGCCAGCAGGTCCAGCATGGCCGCGCGTTCCTGGTCGGACGGGGCGCGGAACACCTTCGAGGGCTTCACGAAGTCCTCGTAGTAGTTGATCGCATAGCCGGCCAGGCGGTCCAGCAGCGGCTGGCTTTCGGGCGAGGCGCCCGGGATGTAGCGCGACAGGAAGCCCCAGAGGATTTCCTTGGTCGAGGCGTCGGCGGCCGAAACCAGGTTCAGCATCAGGCTGAACGACACCGGCGAGCCCTGCTCCGGCGGCTTGCCGCCGTGGATGTGCCAGACCGGGTTGTCCAGCTGTTTGGCCGGCTCCTGGCGGCCGAACGCGTCCAGCTGCTGCAGGTACTCGTCGCTGGCCTTGGGGATGACGTCGAAATAGAGCTTCTTGGCCGACTTGGGGCTCTGGAACATGTAGTACGACAGGCTCTCGGGCGCGCCGTACCGCAGCCAGTCCTCCATGGAGAGGCCATTGCCCTTGGACTTGGAGATCTTCTGGTTGTTCTCGTCCAGGAAAAGCTCGTAGTTGAAGCCCTCCGGCGGAACCCCGCCCAGCGCCTTGCAGATCGCGCCCGAGGCCTTGACCGAGTCGATCAGGTCCTTGCCGCTCATCTCGTAGTCGACGCCGAGCGCGGTCCAGCGCATGGCCCAGTCGGGCTTCCACTGCATCTTCACGTGGCCGCCGGTGACCGGGACCTCGACCTTCGAGCCGTCCTCGTCCTCGAAGACGATCGTACCCTTCTCGACATTGCGCTCCAGCGTCGGGACCTGCAGCACCTTGCCCGTCGACGGGCTGATCGGGAGGAACGGCGAATAGGTCGCGCGGCGCTCTTCGCCGAGCGTCGGCAGCATGACCTTCTGGATGGCGTCGAAGCGCTCGAGCGCCGTCAGCAGGGTCGCGTCGAACAGGCCGCCCTTATAGCAATCGGTCGAGCTGACGAACTCGTACTCGAAGCCAAAACCGTCCAGGAATGCGCGCAGGCGGGCGTTGTTGTGGGCGCCGAAGCTGTCATGGGTGCCGAAGGGGTCGCGCACCACGGTCAGCGGCTTGCCCAGGTCCTCGATCAGCGGCTGCTTGTTCTCGATGTTGTCGGGAACCTTGCGCAGGCCGTCCATATCGTCGCTGAAGGCGATCAGGCGCGTGGGGATGTGGTCATCCACCAGCGCGCGGAAGGCCTGGCGCACCATAGTCGTGCGCGCCACCTCGCCGAAGGTGCCCAGGTGCGGCAGGCCCGATGGACCATAGCCGGTTTCGAAGATCACGGCTTTGGCCAGCGCCGGATAGGCTTTCACCGCCTCGCCCGATTTGCCGGCGTCGATCAGGGCCTTGGCGGCGTCCTGGTCGGCGCGGTCGGGGAGGCGCACGCGCAGGACGCGGGCGATCGTGGCGCGCGCCTGCTCAAAGGGCCAGGAGCGGGCGTCACGGGCGAGGGGGGAGAGGCCTTCAAACATGCGGGGCGTATAAACCGCGCGGGGGCGCAGGGCTAGGGTGGCGGTCGTCGTAAGCGCCATCACCGTGTCATCCCGGCCGCAGCGAAGCGGAGAGCCGGGACCCAGGAGGTGCGAAAACGCGGCGTTTGCGGCCCCTGGGTCCCGGATAGCGCTGCGCGCTTCCGGGATGACACGGGCGTTGAGCGGATCAGCCCTTCAACGCCCCCGCCACCACCTCACGCGCCTCGGCCTGCACCTGTTTCAGGTGGTCCGCCCCCAGGAACGACTCCGCATAGACCTTGTAGACGTCCTCGGTGCCGGACGGGCGGGCGGCGAACCAGGCGTTCTGCGTGCAGACCTTCAGGCCGCCGATCGCCTCGCCATTGCCGGGGGCGGCGGTGAGGATGTCGGTGATCGCTTCGCCCGCTAGGGTCTTAGCCGAGACGTCGCTGGGGCTGAGCTTGGACAGGCGCGCCTTCTCTTCGCGGCTGGCCGGGGCGTCGACGCGGGCATAGGCCGGCGCGCTGTATTTTTCGGTCAGGCCGGTGTAGAGCTGACTGGCGCTCTGGCCCGTCACCGCCTGGATCTCGGCGGCCAGCAGGGCCAGCTGGATGCCATCCTTGTCGGTGGTCCACACCCCGCCGTCGTGGCGTAGGAAGGCCGCGCCCGCCGACTCTTCGCCGCCGAAGCCGACCGAACCGTCCAGCAGGCCCGGCACGAAGTACTTGAAGCCGACCGGCACCTCCAGCAGGCGACGGCCCATCCCGGCCACCACGCGGTCGATCATCGAGGACGAGACCAGAGTCTTGCCGACCGCCGCGTCCGCGTCCCAGCCCGGACGGTGGCTGAACAGGTACGAGATCGCTGCGGCCAGATAGTGGTTGGGGTTCATCAGCCCGCCGTCGGGCGTGACGATGCCGTGGCGGTCAGCGTCGGCGTCGTTGCCGGTCGCGACGTCATAGGCCGCGCCGCCCTTCATGATCCCGATCAGGTTGGCCATGGCCGACGAGGACGAGCAGTCCATCCGGATCTTGCCGTCGGTGTCGAGCGGCATGAACGCCCAGCGCGGGTCGACCGTGTCGTTGACCACGGTCAGGTCCAGGCCGTGGCGCTCAGCGATCGCGCCCCAATAGGCGACGGCCGCGCCGCCCAGCGGATCAGCGCCGATGCGCACCTTGGCGGCGCGGATGGCGGCGATGTCGATCACCGCCGGCAGATCGTCGACATAGCGGCCGAGAAAGTCGTAGTCGCCGACCGCCTTGCGGGCGGTCTCGAACGGGACGCGCTTCACGCCGGAGAGGCCCAGCGCCAGCAGGTCGTTGGCCCGCGCGGCGATGGCCGAGGTCGCGTCAGAACCGGCCGGACCGCCGGAGGGCGGGTTGTACTTGATGCCGCCGTCGCGCGGCGGATTGTGCGAGGGCGTCAGCAGCAGGCCGTCGGCCTGGCTTCCCCCTTGGCGGTTGTGGGTCAAGATGGCGTGGGACACCGCCGGCGTCGGGGTGAAGCCGTCTTGTGAGTCGACCAGGGCCTCGACGCCGTTGGCCGCCAGAACCTCCAGCACCGAGCGCCAGGCCGGCTCGGACAGGCCGTGGGTGTCGCGGCCGACGAACAGCGGACCGGTCACGCCCTGGGCGGCGCGGTATTCGACGATCGCCTGGGTGACGGCCAGGATGTGCGCCTCGTTGAACGCGCCGTCCAGGCTGGAGCCTCGGTGCCCCGAGGTGCCGAACACCACCTTCTGGGCGGGGTTGGAGACGTCCGGCTTGATCTCGAAATAGGCGCTGATCAGCGCGTCCAGATCGAGAAGATCTTCGGGAAGAGCGCGAAGGCCGGCGCGGTCGTGCATCAAGTCACCAGGTAGAGTTTGGACGAGGTTTGGACCTCTGAAGTCTTATAGAGCGCTAGAGACAATTTCACGAAATTTATAGGGCGCTCGTCTCCTCCCCGAGCGGGGGAGGCGGCGCGAAGCGCCGGAGCGGGAAGTTCTGTTGACCCTGCGTCGTCCCCCTCCGTCGTCTCTTCGAGCCGACACCTCCCCCGAGCGGGGGAGGGTTTTATGGGGATTGGCGGGTGTGAACGCTCGGAATTGGCGGGGCCGATCCCAATGAAATCAACGCCTTCTCACTTTTACACGCCAACTTATCCCCGGCGTCAAAACCCGCCCCATACTGAACTC
>NCDQ01000509.1 GCA_002280275.1 Caulobacter vibrioides
AGCCGAAAAGCCCCTCGATCATGGTCGCGCGCTTGAAATAGTGACCGATGGCCAACTCGTCGGTCATACCCATGCCGCCATGGATCTGGATGGCGTTCTGGCCCACGAACTTGCAGGCGCGACCGATGCGGACCTTCATGGCCGAGACGGCCTTGGCGCGCTCGGCGGCGCTTTCGCCAACCTTGATCGTGGCCATGTAGGTCATCGACACGGACTGCTCGACCTCGATGAACATGTCGACCATCCGGTGCTGCAGCACCTGGAAATTGGCGATCGAGGTGCCGAACTGCTTGCGCTGCTTGGCGTAGTCCAGCGTGCCTTCATGCAGCTTGCGCAGCACGCCGACAGCTTCGGCGCCAACCGCGGCGGTAGCCTCGTCCATGACCTGTTCGACCAGGGCCAGGCCGCTCTCCGAGATCAGGGCTTCAGCCGGAATCGAGACGTTCTCGAAATAGACTTCCGAGGCGCGGTTACCGTCGACCGTCGGATAGTCACGGGTCACGACGCCCGGCAGGCTCTTGTCGATGATGAACACGCCGACGCCGCCGGCGTCGCGCTGGGCGCCGCCCGTGCGGGCCGTGACGATCAGATGGGTGGCGAAGGGCGCGCCGATGACCACAGCCTTGTGGCCGTTCAGCACCCAGCCCGAGCCGTCCTTCTTGGCCGTCGTCTTCAGGTCTTGCCAGGTGTAGCGGGCCTGGGGCTCGGCATAGGCGAAGGCGATGGTGGTCGAGCCGCCGACGATGCCTTCGATGACCGACGCCGCGCTGGCGTAGCCCGAGTGCTTCATGAAGCCGCCGCCGATCACCACGGTGCCCAGATAGGGCTCGATGACGAGCGCCTTACCGAACTCTTCCATGATAATCATGTTGTCGATGGCGCCGCCGCCCAAGCCGCCCAGCTCCTCACTGAACGAGGCGCCCAGAATGCCGAGCTCCTCGGCGAAGGCCTTCCAATAGTCGGCGCGCCAACCGGCGTCCGAGCTGACGATCTTGCGGCGGGTGTCGAAGTCGTACTTGTCCTGCAGGAAGCTCGCGACGGAGTCGCGGACCATCGACTGCTCTTCGGTGAAGTTGAAATCCATCCCTGGGTTTCCGTTCTTTTTGATTGTCATCCCGGCCGCAGCAAAGCGGAGCGCCGGGATCGTCAAAGTCAGTGAATTGGGTGGTCCCGGGTCACGCCTCCGGCGCGCCCGGGATGACAGCCCGCGTTAGAGCCCCAGAACCATCTTGGCGATGATGTTGCGCTGGATCTCGTTCGAGCCGCCATAGATCGACGTCTTGCGGACGTTGAAATAGGTCGGCGCGGCCCGGTGGGCGAAGTCGGGGCCGATCGGATGGGCGTTGTCGCCATCCTTCGGGAAGCCGCGGAAATAGGGCGCGCCGTAGTGACCGGCGGCCTCCAGCACCAGTTCCGTGATCCGTTGCTGGATCTCGGTGCCCTTGATCTTCAGCACGCTGGATTCGGGACCCGGACCCTTGCCCGAGGCTTCGCCGGCCAGGGTGCGCAGTTCGGTGTATTCCAGCGCCGTCAGGTCGATCTCGAGCTCGGCGACCTTACGCTTGAACATCGGATCCTTGATCAGGGCGTCACCATCGTCGCTCAGCTCGGTCGAAGCGATCTGGCGGATCCGCTCGATGCCACGCTTAGAACGCGCAACGCCGGCGATACCCGACCGTTCGTGAGCCAGCAGAAACTTGGCGCAAGTCCAGCCCTTGTTCTCTTCATAGATGCGGTTCTCGACCGGCACCTTGACGTTCTCGAGCCAGACTTCGTTGACCTCGTGCTCGCCGCCCAGGGTGATGATCGGACGCACGGTGACGCCCGGAGACTTCATATCGATCAGCAGGAACGAGATGCCTTCCTGGATCTTGGCG
>NCDQ01000071.1 GCA_002280275.1 Caulobacter vibrioides
CGCCGCCCACCACGCCGCGCCCAGCCGGGCCCGCAGGCCGAACGCCAGCAGCAGCAGCACTAGGCCCAGGATCGACGAGAAGAAGTGGCTGATCTCGATCAGCAGGTCCGGCGCGAAGGCCAGCAGCAGCAGGAAGCGGGTCGGCTCGGACGGCGTAGCCCCGGAAGCCAACAGCATGACGCCCGCCGACGCGGCCAGGATCGCCGCCACGGTCGGGGCGATCGCATGGGCTGCGGGCCTGAAAACTGTCGAGGACATCCAGATCCCGAAATCGCGAATCCCCGAGGGATCCAGGAGCAGGCGGTTCTATACCGCGTAATGCCCGGCGTGGTCCCGCGCCAAGATGCGAACGATTGTTTGAATCAGCTTGCCGCCGCCGTCGCGAGGCGTACTGTGTGTGCCAAACACCGGTCCGCTTAGGGAGAAGAGACCATGGCCGATTTCGGGGGAACCGATCTCGACGCCTTCCGCGCCGACACCCGCGCCTGGCTCGAAGCCAACTATCCAAAGTCTCTGAACGCGCCCATGGGCGAGGACGAGGCCCCGTGGGGCGGCCGCAAGATGGTCTGGAAGAACCCCGACGCCAAGCTATGGCTCGACCGCATGGCCGAGCGCGGCTGGACCGCGCCGATGTGGCCGAAGGAATACGGCGGCGGCGGCCTCTCCAAGGCCCAGAACAAGGTGCTGGAGCAAGAGCTTCGTCGCCTCAAGGCGCGGCCCGCCCTGATGAGCTTCGGCGTCTGGATGCTGGGTCCGGTGCTGCTGGAATACGCCACCGAGGAGCAGAAGCAGCGCTTCCTGCCCGCGATCGTCCGGGGCGAAACCCGCTGGTGCCAGGGCTACAGCGAACCGGGCGCGGGCTCGGATCTGGCCTCGCTGCAAACCAAGTGTGAAGACAAGGGCGATCACTACCTGATTAACGGCCAGAAGGTCTGGACCAGCTACGCCGACCAGGCCGACTGGATCTTCTGCTTGGTGCGCACGGACACCAGCAAGAAGCACGAGGGCATCTCGTTCGTGCTGTTCGACATGACCTCGCCCGGCGTCGAGGCCCGCCCGATCAAGCTGATCAGCGGCTCCTCGCCCTTCTGCGAGACCTTCTTCGACAATGTGAAAGTTCCCAAGGAACAGTTGGTCGGCAAGCTGAACGGCGGTTGGGACATCGCCAAGCGCCTGCTGCAGTACGAGCGCCAGAACATCAGCGCCTCTGGCTTCGGCGGCGGCGGCGGCCTTTCGGTCGTCGAGGCGGCCAAGAAGGAGATCGGCGTCGACGGCGAGGGACGGATCGCCGACGGCGACTTCCGCGCGCGCCTGGCCGCCCACTCGATGGACGCCCACGCCTTCATGCTGACCGTGCGCCGCGCCGAGGCGGAGTCCAAGCAAGGCTCGGGCCCCAGCGCCGCCGTCTCGATCATCAAGTACGCCGCCGCCAAGATGAACCAGGAGCGCACCGAGCTGCTGGTCGAGGCCCTGGGTCTTCAGGGCCTGGGCTGGTCGGGCGAAGACTTCAGCGCCGAGGAGCTGGCCGCGCCGCGCGCCATGCTGCGCGCCAAGGGCAACTCGATCGAGGGCGGCACCAGCGAGGTGAACCTCAACGTCGTCGCCAAGCGGGTCCTGGGTCTGCTGGACCACCAGTAACCGTTCGAACCGCAAGCCGCGCGCGCTGTCGGAACGGCGCGCCAAGACCAAGACCATTCTAGGAGCCTGAACATGGCCGTCCTGACCGAAGAACAGACGATGCTGCGCGACGCCGCCAAGGGCTGGGCCAGCGAAAGCGCGCCCGTCGGCGCCCTGCGCAAACTGCGCGACAGCAAGAGCAAGCAGACCTTCGATCCCGCCGCCTGGGCCGAGATGGGCCAGATGGGCTGGGCCGGCGTGATCGTGCCAGAGGCTTATGACGGCTCCGCGTTTGGCTATCTGGGCCTGGGGCTGATCTTGGAGGAAACCGGCCGCACATTGGCCGCCTCCCCGCTCCTCTCCACCGCGATGATCGCCGCTTCGGCGCTGCAGCTGGGCGGCTCGGACGCTCAAAAGCAGGCTTGGCTGCCCAAGATCGCCACCGGCGAGGCCGTCGCCACCCTGTCGCACAAGCGGCCAGCCGGGCGACACGGCCGGCCTGACCCTGCTCCTCGTCGCGGGCGACGCCGCCGGCGTGACCCGCTCGCACCTGTCGCTGATCGACTCGCGCGGGGCGGCCAAGATCGCCTTTGACGGCGTCGAGGTCGGTGCGGACGCCGTGCTAGGCGAGGTCGACAAGGGCTGGGCCGTTCTGGAGCCGACGCTTGATCGCGCCTATGCGGGCCTTGCCGCCGAGATGCTGGGCAGCGCCAGCGCCGCCTTCGACATCACCCTGGACTACCTGAAGACCCGCACCCAGTTTGGTCAGGTCATCGGCACGTTCCAGGCCCTGCAGCACCGCGCGGCCAAATGGTTCACCGACCTGGAGACCACCCGTTCGTGCGTCGAGGCCGCGCTCGAGGCGCTGGACGCCGGCGCCGACAGCCGCGCCCTGGCCTCGCTGGCCAAGGCCAAGGCCAGCGAACTTGTGCATCTGGCGTCCAACGAGATGGTTCAGATGCACGGCGGCATCGGCATGACCGACGCCCATGACGCGGGCCTCTACATGAAGCGCGCGCGCGTCACCGAGGCCCTGTTCGGCGGCGCCAGCTTCCATCGCGACCGCTACGCGCGCCTGATGGGGTTCTGACACCCCCCGTTCAGGGGATAGGCCCCCGCGCCGGCCGCCGGATACCGTCGTTCTCGTTATGACGGACCGGCCGCCCGCGGTGGGCTTAGACGGTCGCCAGCTCCGTCATCCGGGAGTCGAACATGACCAAGACCATGGCCACCCTCGTCGCGCTAGGCTTCGCCCTGTCGGCGACCAGCGCCTACGCCCAAGCGCCGCTGCAGCTGAGCTATCCGTCGGATGCGTCGATGACGTGCGACCAGCTCAGCGCGGAAATGGTGCGGATGGACCAGTTGATGGGCCTTTCGAACTCAGCCATCGCCAACGCCGAGGGCGCGGCCCGAGGCGCGGAAACGGCCGCCAGCCTGGGGGTGAACGCCGCGCTCTATAGCGGCGCCCTGGGCCGTGTTCCGGGTCTTGGCGCGTTCGCCAACGCCGCCGCCGCGCAAGCCAAGGCCGCCGCAGCCGCCAAGGCCCAGCGCGAGGCGCAAAACATCCAGATCGCTCAACAGCGGCGGGCGGTGATGAGCGGACTGTACCAAGGCAAGTGCGCCAACGCGCCGACCGCCACGCCGGTGTCCACGATGATGCCCACAGCGATGGCGGCGCCGGCCGCTCAGACCCTCTTGGCGACGACCCAAGACGTCTCTCTCCGCGGCGCCGCCTCGCCGACGGCGGCGATCGTCGGCACGGTCAAGGCCGGCGCCTCGGTTTATCCTACGGGGCAGCGCAACGGCGTCTGGATGGAAGTCGACGACGAGAACGGCGCGCGGGGCTGGATGTCTTCGGCCTTCGCCAAGGCGAAATAGACCGTTCGGCGGGATCGCCCGGCGGCGCGATCCCAATGTCGCAGAACGCACGGGCCTCGTCGCAAGGGTAGTCGGCGGGCCCTGTGCGTGGGAACAGGTTCGCCGTCCCGTCTCGTTCGCCCGATCGGGCCGCTGAACCTGAGGCGTAGGAACCGCCGCCCACGCCATTGGTTCTTCCTTGCGATTCCCCGATCGCAAGGAAGACCTCCCATGCAAGACACGACCCACGACAAGGCCGAAGCCCAACGCCGGCTCTGGAAGGAAATCGACGACGTCCGGTTTGGCATGCTGGGCACGCCCGCCAGCGGCGACCACTTCCAACCCATGACCGCCTTCGCCGAACCCGAAGACAATGCGCTGTGGTTCTTCACCAGCGATGACAACGACCTGATCCAAGCCTTGGGCGACGGCCAGGACAAAGCGATGTTCATCGTCCAGGCCAAGGATCAGGACTACCAAGCCTGCATCGGCGGTCGCCTCACCGAGGACAAGGACCGCAGCCGGATCGAACGCTACTGGAACCCGATGGTCGCCGCCTGGTTTCCGCGCGGCAAGGACGATCCGAGCCTGACCCTGTTGCGGTTCGACCTGATCGACGCCGAGACCTGGGCCTCAAAGGGCGGCGTTCGCTTCGCCTGGGAGATCGCCAAAGCCAACCTGACCGGGGACACCCCCGATGTCGGCCGCCAACAGCACATCACCCTCGCCTAGGGTCTTCCGGGCGGCGAAGGCCTGCGCGCGTTCCGCTAAAGGGCTCTAAATATTGGATTAGAGCCTGTTTGTCTGGTTTAGATGGTTCCATCTAAACCAGACCGGCTCTAGCGCCGACGCGCCGGCGCTGGCGCGTGCGCCAGACGCAACAGGTTGGCCGCGCCCGGAGCCCCGAACGGCGTTCCGGCCACGACGAGCAGCCGTTCGCCTGGCGCCACCAGCCCCAACTCGAGAGCCTTGCTCGACGCATCCGTCGTCACGACCTCCAGACTGTCGGGCTGAGCGCTGACGCGTGGCTCCACCCCCCAGACCAGACACATGCGACGCACGGCGCTGAGCTCGGGCGACAGGGCCAGCACAGGCTGCAAGGGCCGCTCGCGTGCCAGACGGCGCGCGGTCGCGCCGGTCGTCGTGAAGGCCACGAGGCACTTGGTCGACCCCGCCTTGGCCGCGCCGGCGGCGGCGACCACCAGCACATCGGCGTCCACGTCGTCGTGGCTCTGCTCGGCGTACATCAGTTCGGGCCACTTGGGGTCGCGTTCCACGCGCTCGATGATGCGGTTCATCATCGAGACCGACTCTTCGGGATAGTCGCCGGCCGCGGACTCCGCCGACAGCATCACCGCGTCCGCGCCCTCATAGACGGCGTTGGCGACGTCCGAGGCCTCGGCCCGCGTGGGCGTCGGCGAACTGGTCATCGACTCCAGCATCTGGGTCGCGACGATCACCGGAATGCCGCGTTCGCGCGCGGCCCGCAGGATTTCCTTCTGGGCGACCGGCACCTCCTCGGGCGCCATCTCCACGCCGAGGTCACCGCGCGCCACCATGACGCCGTCGCAGAGGTCCAGGATCGGACCCAACACCTTCAGCGCCTGGGGCTTCTCGATCTTGGCCAGGACCGCCGCGCGGCCTTCGACGATGCGGCGAAGTTCGGCCATGTCCTCGGGGGCCTGGACGAACGACAGGGCCACCCAGTCCACGCCCAAGCGCAGGGCGAAGGCCAGATCCTCACGGTCCTTGGCCGTCAGCGGCGACATCGGAATGACGACATCCGGCACCGCCACGCCCTTGCGCTCGGAGAGCTTGCCGCCGTTGACGACCTTGGTGTCAGCATAGCCGGGGCCCGCCTCGGTCACCGTCATGCGCAGCTTGCCGTCATCCAGCAGCAGCGTCGCGCCCGGCCGCATGGCGGTCAGGATTTCCGGGTGCGGCAGGTGCACGCGCGTCTTGTCGCCCGGCGTCGGATCGCTGTCGAAGCGGAACGCCTGGCCGGCCTTCAGCATCACCGGGCCATCGGCGAACTTGCCGACGCGCAGCTTGGGCCCCTGCAGGTCGGCCAGTACGCCCAGCGGACGATCGACGACCTTTTCCGCCTCGCGAATGGCCGCATAGACGGCCGCGTGAGTCTCGTGGGCGCCGTGGCTGAAGTTCAGACGAAAGACGTCAGCCCCGGCCTTGGCCAGGGTGACGATCATTTCGGGAGAGCTCGACGCCGGACCGAGGGTCGCGACGATACGAGAGCGACGGGCGCGGATCATGCCGTCGCTCCTTCCAAGTTTAGGCAGGGCAGAAAGCGTCGCCCTCGTTGGACGCCAGACGGATTTCCGTGAACGACAACGTCAGCGGCCCTGTCGTCCACAGCCCAAACGGGGACAAAACATGCGTCATGTCCGCCCCCTTGGCTTGGAAGCAGGAAAGTTTGATCTTCGCCGTACGCCATTCGCCCGTTTTCGCACCTGACAACGTTGACGTAACGTCTACCGTCGCCCGGCAGGATTCGCCACAGGTTAGGCTGAGTGACACCGGCTTCTTCGGGGCGGCGTCCACGCGATAGCGGAACATCAGGGCCATATCGCCCGTCGTCTGGCGGGACAGATCCACGGCCGAACCCATCACGCCAACCACGCCGAAGCCCTCGCCGCTCCAGGTGGCCTGGCGCGCATTCTCCTGCGCGCCGGCGTCAATCGACTTCAGCGACGCCGCGCCGGACGCGCTCATCATCCACGGCGCAGGCGTGCGTCCATCGACGAAGTAGCGGTCGACATTGGTCGCCGCCGAGGCCACGCCGGGGTCTTCGGACAGCTTGGCCACCTTGGCGGGCTTGGCGTAGCTCAGACCATAGCCATAGGCGAACAGCGGATCGTAGCCCGGATCACCCACATTGATCGGCTCCTGATCGGCGCGCTTGGGCCAGGAGAACGACAGCTTGCCCTGGAAGTCGTGACGCGGTTTGCCCGCCTTGTCGCCGACCAGCACGTCAGCGACGCCGCCGCCTTCCGAGCCGGGCAGCCACGCTGCGACGAACGCGTCGGACGCGTTCAGCTCGGGATTGGTCCACAGGGGGCGGCCGCTGAGGAACACCGACACCACAGGGATTCCAGCGGCCTTGAGCTTCTTCAGCAGCGCCAGATCGCGCTTGTCGCCGGCCTGGTATTCGATGCTGGTGATATCACCCTGGAACTCGGCATAGGGATTTTCGCCGAAGACGACGATCGCCACGTCGGGCTTCTTCTGGAAATCGCCGGACACCGACAGTTCGGCGCTGCCGCCGCCCGCCTTTACGGCCTCGGCGACGCCCGCATAGATCGACTGGCCGTGCGGGAAGTCGCTGTTCTTGTTGCCCGTGCCTTGCCAAGTCAGGGTCCAGCCGCCGGCGGCCTTGCCAATGTCGTCGGCGCCGTCGCCCGCGACCAGCACGTGGGCCGAGCTCTTCAGCGGCAGCACGCCTTCGTTCTTCAGCAGCACCATCGACTTGCGCACCGCTTCGCGCGCCACGGCGCGATGTTCGGGCGCGCCCAGCAACTCGAGCTTGCCTTCCAGCGGCCGCTTGTCTTCGAACAGACCCGCCTTGACCTTCACGCGTAGGATACGGCGCACAGCGTCGTCGATGCGCGCCATCGAGATCTGTCCGGCCTTCACCTGCGCCAGGGTGTTCTCGTAGAGGCCCTTCCAGCTGTCAGGGGCCATCATCATGTCCATGCCGGCGTTGTAGGCCTGGGCGCAGCTGGTGTTGGTGCAGCCCTCGACCTGGCCATGGGCGTTCCAGTCGCCGACGACGAAGCCCTCGAAGCCCATCCGTCCCTTCAGGACATCGGTCAGCAGGCTCTTATTGCCGGTGTGCTTGACGCCGTTCCAGCTGGAGAACGAGACCATCACCGACAGGATCCCGGCCTCGATCGCGGGCGGATAGCCGGCGTTATGCAGGCGGACGAGATCGGCTTCGGAGATCTTGGCGTCGCCCTGATCACGGCCGTTCTCGGTGCCGCCGTCGGCCAAGAAGTGCTTGGCCGAACCGGCCACGCGGCCCGCCGCCAGCGGCTTGCCAGCCTCAAGCGCGCCCTGCAGGCCCAGGGTCATGGGGCCCGAATAGGCCTTCACGATCTCCGGATCCTCGCCATAGCCCTCGTAGGCGCGGCCCCAACGCTCGTCGCGCGGCACGGCCACCGTGGGGCCAAACGTCCAGTCCGCGCCGGACGCAGCCATCTCTTTCGCGGTCACCTCGCCGATGCGGCGGATCAGGTCGGGATCGCGTGCGGCGCCCAGGCCGACATTGTGCGGGAAGATCGTCGCGCCCACGACGTTGTTGTGCCCGTGCACGGCGTCGACGCCGAAGATGATCGGGATTTCCTGGCGGTCGCCGCGCTTGTCCAGCGCAGCGGCCCGGAAGGCGCGGGTCCATTCGATCCAGCGCTGGGCGCTGGCGCGATCGTTGCCGTCGGGCGCGGAGTTGCCGCCGACCAGCACCGACCCCAACCGGTACTGCTTCAACTCTTCCGGCGTGATCGAGGCGCCGTCGGCCTGGATGGTCTGGGCGACCTTCTCCTCGACGGTCATCCGGCTCATCAACTGGGTGATGAAGGCCTCGGTCTTGGCGTCGGTGATCGTCGCGGGGCTGGCCGCTTTGGGCCAGACCGCCGGGTTCGCGGTGGCGTTTGACGGCGTCTGGGCCAGGACCCCGCCAGCCGTTCCACAGGCGATCGTGAGAGCCAGGGCGGAAGCGAAAGCGAAACGGCGCGGAAGCATGGGCGATCCTTGGAAGGGGCGTCCGTCGGGCGGAGCGATGATTTCGGGAAAGGCGCTCGACGCGGCGCTTGCGGGGTGACCGCGTCGAGCAAAGAGAAGCGGGTTCAGGCCCGCTTGGAGGGGAGTGATCGTGCGCACAGGGCGCAACAGCCGCTGGACTGGCCAGGCGAGGTCATGGGGTTTCCTCCTGACGCCGCCTTGTCGTGGCGACTGTCTTGATCATGGTGATCTCACGTACATTGGACAGCGCTGTCAAGGAGAATATGATTGCGGTAACATCACCCACGACGCCCACCCGCTATCGCGGAGCCGGGCCGGTGGACTCCCGCACCACCAATTCGAAGTCCAACAGCCGCGATGGCGGCGGCGCCCCCTCCTCCCGCTCCACGCCCTGCATGAGCATGTCGGCGGCCGCGCCGGCCATGGCGTGGATCGGCTGGCGGACGGTGGTCAACTGGGGCCAGGTGATCTTCGCGCCCGGCGTGTCGTCAAAGCCGGCGACCGACAGTTGGGACGGCACGTCGAGGCGCAGACGGTTGGCGACCGCCATCACCCCCAGCGCCATGTCGTCGTTCGAGGCGAAGACGGCCGTTGGCCGATCTGCTCCCCCCAAGAGCTTCTCGGCGGCCTCAAAGCCCGAGCGGAACGAGAACCACCCCTGCTCCACCCGGTTGTCGCGGACCAACAGCCCGCCGTCGCGCATGGCGTCCAGGAACCCCTGGTGTCGCAGGTGCGAGGCGCCGTGATCGGGGTGACCGATGATGAAGGCGATATCCTTGTGACCCAAGTCGATCAGGTGCTTGGTCATCTCGTAGGCGGCCAGACGATCGTCCATGCTGACCCACGGTGCGCGGTCTAGATCCCCGCCCGGCGCGATGCGGACATAGGCCACGCCCTCCCGCTCCAGCGCCGCCAGGACGACGGGATGGTCGCTCAGGGGCGGGGTCAGGATCACGCCGTCCATGCGCAGCGTCGCAAGCATCGGCGCGACCTGATCCTCGACATCGGCTGTCGAGTCGATCGGTTCGACGATCAGGTGGAAGCCCTCCTGCCGGCAGCGCGCGATCGCGCCCAGCTGCACGTCGGTGACGTAGCCAGGGCTCGGGTTGTCGAAGAAGACGCCGATCAGATAGGCCTTCGAGCCCGCCAGGCTGCGGGCCGAGATGTTGGGCCGATAGTTCAGCGCAGCGACCGCAGCCTGCACCCGATCGCGGGTGTCGGCCTTGACGTTGGGCTCACGATTGAGCACCCGCGAGACGGTTTTGATCGAGACGCCGCTCTCGCGGGCCACGTCGTGGATCGTGACTTTGGCGCTCAATTCCGTCCCTCGCCGGCCCGATTCGTTCGGTTCGGCGCATACTTAGCCATGACAAGGCTGTCATGGCGAGCCCCAAGAAAACGACTACGAAACGGCCGCGCGCCCCTCCGGCGTAAGCGCCACCGCCGCGCCGATCAGGGCGGTGTGCGGGTGCAGGATCACATGAGTCGGGATCGCCTGGGTGAATCCCGAAAGCCGGCCCTTGCTGTCGAAGCGCTCGCGGAACGGACTCTTCTCCAGGATGTCGATGATGCGCGGCGCGATCCCGCCCGCAATGAACACGCCGCCGCGCGCGCCCAGCGTCAGGGCGATGTCGCCCGCCGTCGAGCCCAGTACGGCGCAGAAGCGGTTCACGGTAGCCAGGCTGTCGGCGCAGCCTTCGACCGCTCGCTCGGTGATCTGCTTGGCGCTCAGCGCCTCGACCACGCGCCCCTCGGCGGCCGCCAGATCAATGTGCAGATCCTCCATGCCCGGGCCCGAGAGGATGCGCTCAACCGACACCCGGCCGCCATCCAGGCGCTTGGTCAGGGCGCGCAGCACCTCGATCTCGACATCGTCGACCGGCGCGAAAGCGACGTGGCCGCCTTCGGTGGCCAGGGGGATTTCCTGACCATGACGACGCACGAGGCCGGCGACGCCGAAGCCGGTGCCGGGGCCCAGGATCGCAAGGTCACCCTCGCCGAACGTCGGCAGGTCGCCGATCTGGCGCAAATCCTTGGGCGTCAAGCGCGGTGCGGCCAGAGCCTGGGCGGTGAAGTCGTTGATCAGCTTGGCGGTTCGGAACCCGCCTGCCCGGCGCAGACCATCCTCGGAAATGCGCCAGTCAAGGTTGGTCATGTGGACCTGACCGTGGTCGATCGGACCGGCTACGGCGACCACCGCCTGATCGGGATGGCGAACGCCAACCTTACGCAGATAGTCCTCGATGGCGTCCTCGGCCGTGCCGTAGTCCTCGCCCTTAT